>JBGTNZ010000291.1:0-7093 GCA_041742805.1 Aestuariivirga sp. | reverse complement strand
GGCGCCCTTGAAGAGGCGCACGGCGGCACGCTCTATATTGACGAGCTGGCCGACATGCCGCTTGAAACCCAGGGCAAGGTATTGCGGGTTCTCGTTGATCAGACGTTCCAGCGCGTCGGCGGCGCCAAGAAAGTAAAGGTGGACGTCCGCGTGGTGTCCTCGAGCAGCCGCGATCTGCCAGCTCTCATCGCCGATGGCCGCTTTCGCGAGGATTTGTTTCACCGCCTCGGCGTGGTTCCGGTCCATGTGCCGAGCCTCGCCGAACGCCGCGATGATATCCCGGAACTGGTGTCTCATTTTGCCAAAAGCTATTCGCTGGGGGCGGGCCAGGCGCTCCGCCGCTTTGCCGACGATGTCATCACCATGCTGCAAACCCGGGACTGGACCGGGAATGTCCGTGAACTGAAGAACAATGTCGAGCGCATCTTGATTCTTGCCGCCGGCGGCCCGGCCGACGAAATCACCATGGCCTTCCTGCCCGTTGACGGTGCCGCGCCCAGCACGAATGCCGCGGCCTTCGGTGTCGAAAACCTGCTGCTGATGCCGCTTCGCGATGCGAGGGAAGCCTTCGAGCGCGACTACATCACCTCGCAGCTTCTGCGCTTCGGCGGCAATATTTCGCGAACCTCGGTCTTCATCGGCATGGAACGCTCGGCATTGCACCGGAAGATCAAGATTCTCGGATTGACCGGACGAAGCGAGGAGGAGGCCGCGGGCTAATTCCCTGCAATTTTGCAAGTTACAGAATTGTGGTAACGTGGCGTCGGCTACCAAAAACATAAGAGGCGAACCATGGCCCAAGAAAAACAGCAAAACCTTCAGGACACTTTTCTCAATCACGTGCGCAAGCAGAAGGTCCCGGTCACCGTATTCCTGGTGAACGGCGTGAAACTCCAAGGCGTCATCACCTGGTTCGACAATTTTTGCGTGCTCCTGCGCCGCGACGGCATGTCCCAGCTTGTCTACAAGCACGCGATCTCCACCATCATGCCGGGCGGCCCCATCAGCCTCTTCGATGAGGAGACGGCCGGTTCGTGACCGCGCCCACGCGCGCCATCGTCCTCCATGTGGAACGCAAAGGCCGCCGCGCGGCCAAGGCATCTGACCGTGACGCAAACTCGCGCCTGGCTGAGGCCGTAGGCCTTGCTCGCGCCATCGATCTCGAGATAGCCGGGGGCGTCATCGCTCCGTTGGTGGCGGCCAAGCCTGCAACTCTCCTGGGCTCCGGCAAGGTCGCCGAAATCGCCAAAAGCGTGGAAGAGCTGGAAGCCGGCCTCGTCGTCGTCAACGCGCAACTCTCGCCCATCCAGCAGCGCAATCTGGAAAAAGCGTGGAGCGCCAAAGTGCTCGACCGCACCGGCCTTATTCTTGAAATCTTCGGCCGCCGCGCCGCCACGCGCGAAGGCACGCTGCAAGTTGAGCTCGCGCACCTGCAATATCAGAAGAGCCGCCTGGTCCGCAGCTGGACCCATCTTGAACGCCAGCGCGGCGGCTTCGGCTTCCTGGGTGGCCCCGGTGAAAGCCAGTTGGAAGCCGACCGCCGCCTCATCGAGGAGCGCATCACCAAGATCGAGAAGCAGCTTGCCTCGGTCGTCAGGACGCGCGCGCTACACCGCAAGGGCAGGGCGCGCGTGCCCTATCCGGTCGTCGCCTTCGTGGGCTACACCAACGCCGGCAAATCGACCCTGTTCAATCGGCTCAGTGGCGCTTCGGTGCTGGCCAAGGATTTGCTTTTCGCGACACTAGATCCCACCATGCGGGAAATCCTCCTGCCCCATGGCCGCAAGGTGATCCTCTCCGACACGGTCGGCTTCATCTCAGACCTTCCCACATCGCTCATCGCCGCCTTCCGAGCCACGCTGGAGGAGGTGCTGGAAGCGGACCTGATCCTCCACGTGCGCGACGTGGCCCACGCTGAAACCGAAGCGCAGGCCGCCGATGTCAACCGCGTGCTTGATGAGCTCGGCATCGACGAAGTGCGCCGCGGCCAGATCATCGAGGTCTGGAACAAACTCGATCTCCTCGATGCGGACGCTCGCACCGCCCGCGAGGCCCAGGCCGCCCGCAAGAAAGACGCCGTCCTCATCTCCGCAATCACAGGCGAGGGCTTGGACAATCTGCTGCACGCCATCGAGGAGCGGCTGGATATCGGCGACACCGCCTATGAAATTTTTGTCGAAGCCTCCGATGGCGAAGGCCAGGCCTGGCTCCATGATCGCGGCGAAGTCCTGGAAAGCCAGCTTTTCCCCGATGGCCGCATGAAACTTGTGGTGCGGCTCTCAGCCGACAAGGCCGGCCAAGCCTCCGCCCGCTTCGGCCGCATGATGCGGCTCCCCGGCAAAGATCACAAAGCTGCAGCGGAGTAGGGGCTTCAAAATATAGAACTGTCATTGCCGGGCTTGTCCCGGCAACCCATCCATCCACCTGCGCCGGAGCTTGCTGAACGATGGTCGCCGGAATAAATCCGGCGATGACAGAAATTGAAGCTTACTTCCCCAACCTCTTCGCCTCGTCCCACAGCCCATCCATTTCCGCCAGATCGGAATCCTTCGGCTGCTTCCCTTGCTCCGCAAGCCTGGCCTCGATATGGGCAAAGCGGCGCTCGAACTTTGCGTTGGCGGCGCGAAGTGCTGCTTCCGGATCGATGGCGAGATGGCGCGCCACATTCGCCATAGCAAACAGCAGATCGCCATATTCTTCCGCCGAAGGCGCGGCACGGAACTCCGCCACTTCCTCGGCGATCTTGTCATAGACATTCTCAACCGACGGCCAATCAAACCCCACCGTCGCAGCCTTGGCCTGGAGCTTCACGGCGCGCGTCAAGCCAGGAAGCGCCACCGGCACCGCCGCGAGCAGGCCATCAGTGCGAACGTCTTTCCGCTCCTTGGCTTTGATATCTTCCCAAAATCCCTTGGCGAGTTTGGCCGACCGCGCCGCCTCATCGCCAAACACATGCGGATGCCGGCGCAGCAACTTCCGGCAAATCGCCTCCACCACATCGTCAAAGCCGAACGAGCCTTCTTCCTCCGCCATCTGTGCGTGATAAATCGCTTGCAGCAGCAAATCCCCCAACTCCTCGCACAGCTCGGCCCGGGAGCCGCGAGCGATGGCATCGGCCACCTCATAGGCTTCCTCGATGGTGTAGGGCGCAATGGTCTCGAAATTCTGCTCAAGATCCCAAGGACAGCCAGTCACCGGCGTCCGCAGGGCCTTCATGATCGCCCGCAACGTCTCGATGCGGCGCGGGTCCATATCGGCTGGTGAAGTCATGGCCAGCCTATTACTGGCCGGGTGAGCATCAGCCAATAGATGATGGCAACCGCTCCAAAAGCCGGAAAGCCCGCGAGAAACCAGATGCGGTAAAGCTGTTCAAATCGCGCAGGCAGTAAGGTACCACGCCGCGCCGATGCCGCGGCCAGATCGCGAAGCTGCATTTGTATCCAGATCACCGGCAGCCAGAACGCGCCGGCCACGGCATAAAGAATAAGTGAAACCGCGATCCATCCCTCAGAGAGGTTCCAACCGATCAGGCGCGCCAAGGCATAACCTGTTATCGGTTGTGCGATAACCGCCGTAGCGGTGAATACAAAATCGGCGATCACGGCGATGCGAGCAACGTGAGCGATGACCTCTGGCCGTCCCGTGCGCCGCGCCATCACCATAAAAAAAACAATGCCCGTTCCGGTCCCCAGCAGCACGGCAGCGCCGATAACATGCAGCCAGCGGAGCAGGGGTTCGATCTCCATCACCGCTCCCGTCCGACCGCCAGCGCTACAAGCGTCAGAACCAGCGCAGGGAACAATTTGAGCAAAGGCCCAAGAGGATCAAGCCACAGGGCAGGGACAAGAATGGTCGCCGCCACGAGATAAAGACCCGTGACCGCTATCATGCCGGTAAGCGCCCAGGGCATCGTTCGCTGATGAAGGACGAGGGCACCGAGTGCCATATCTGCGACTGCTCCGGTTACAACCGCTGCTTCGGAAGCCGCAGCAGTAAGGCCAGCTGTCATGATAATTGCTGCGGCGATCTCAATGCGCAAAAGACCGATAATGCCCGATAGGAACCAGAATAGCGCGAGCGCTCCTATGATGAGGGGCTTCAGCAGATACATTCGCGCAAACCATCGCTCTTGCACGGTGGCAGGCATTAGCGCCAATGTTTCCTCCAGTGATTTGCATTTGTGCCCCGTTAACCTGGTCCATTCTCCCGCATCGGCCACGACTCCGGCTGCCGAGATAGTTATTGAAGTGGAGCGCAATGGCGAACGCCAACCCAGGTGCCCGGCCGCGTCGGCGCAGCACGAGACCGCCCGGGCCACCCAAAGCGGCGGTGTCAAAGTGGGAGCCGGCGCAAGGCCAAACCATTGTCGGAGCGTAGCGAGCACTTGGGCTAGCGTATATTCGTCGGGTCCGGAAAGGACCAGATCGCTGCCGGATGGCAGCTTGCGTTCAACTGCTATACAAATAGCGTCAACTACGTCGTCCAAGGCAACCGTCTGCATAGTCGTCTCGCCATGAACGACGGGTATGAAACCAGGAAAGGCGGCGAGGGCGCGAAGCAATGCGCTGCCGCCAAAGGCGTCGCGCCCGAGCACCACCACGGGCCTGAGGATCACCCAATCACCCCGGCTCGCCTTCACGAACTCATCGCCCAAAGCCTTGGAACGGTAGAACGCGGTCGATGCCGTGTGGCTGGCGCCGGGCACGGAAATATGCACCACACGGCAGCTGGAAGGACAAGCCTCAACTAAAGCCGTAATGGCCCTGGCATGGATATCCATCAGGCGATCCCGTCCACCATCCTGCAAAGCGCCAGCAAGATTTAAGATGGCGTCACAATCCAGAACCAGCGACTGCCAATCATCCGCCGTTTGGAGTGCAGCGATATCCCTATAGTGCCATGAGACCTGCGGCAGCGAGCGCGTGGCTGCCTCGGCCCTCCGCGCCACCCCTCGTACCGCATGTCCGCGCCGCAGCAGAGCTCTAGTAGCCGCCTGACCGATAAGTCCCGTCGCGCCTAAGACCAAGACGCGAAGGGCGGGGCGACGTGATTCCATCATTCGGCGAAGATTACGAGGAAACACGCAACAAGTTCTAATAGTGCTATTCGCATAATATATATTATGGAATATTTGTTGGCGATCAAATTACCACTTTCAATCCATCATAGGCGGGTTCCACATGGGGCGGAAGCTCGCGGCGCAGCGCATCGAAATCCATGTCGATGTGCATGTTGGTGATAATGGCACGCGCCGGTTTCATGCGCTCGATCCACGCCAGCGTCTCAGGCAGACATAGATGGCTGGGATGCGGCGTGCGTTTCAAGGCATCGACGATCCACAGGTCCAGGCCTCGGAGCGCGTCGAAGCTGTTGTCCGGCACGCCGTTGAGATCGGGCGTATAGGCCGTATCGCCAATCCTGAACCCAAGCGCCTCGATGTTGCCGTGATGCACCGTAAAGGGCAGGGCCGCGATTGCGCCCCCTGCTCCCAGGATGTCGACCGTCTGCCCGGCGATAATGCGGTTGAGATCGAGGATGGGCGGATAGTCGCTGCCCGGCGCCGCGTAGAAACAATAGGCGAAACGGCTCATCAGCATCTGGCCCGTCGGCTCGTCGGCCCACACCTTGACCTTGGCCCGCCGATTCAGAAAGAACGCGCGAAGCTCGTCGATGCCATGGGTGTGGTCGGCGTGCTCATGGGTGTAGAGCACGCCATCGAGACCCTGCACATTCGCCGCCAACATCTGGTCGCGCATGTCGGGTGAGGTGTCGATCAGCACCTGGGTGGCGCCCTTCTCGCCTCGCTTCGTCACCAGCACAGAGCAGCGCCGCCGCCGGTTCTTCGGATTTTTAGGATCGCATTTTCCCCAATCGCCGCCGATGCGCGGAACGCCGCCAGATGAGCCGCAGCCCAGTATCGTGAGCGTGGTGGTCACGCAAACTCCGCCGGCCGCGGCACCTTGGAGAAGAGACGGAAGAAATTATCGTTCGTCGCCTGCGCCATTGCATCGGACGAAACGCCCTTAACGTTTGCAAGCGCCTCAAGGGTTTTTACCACATAGGCCGGCTCATTGGTCTTGCCGCGAAACGGCACCGGCGCCAGATAGGGCGCATCGGTTTCCACCAGCAGCCGGTCCATGGGAACTGCTGCCGCAACATCCCGCAAAGCCCCCGCGTTCTTGTAAGTGAGGATGCCGGAGAACGAGACGTAGGCCCCTAGCGCCAAGCCCTCCCGCGCCAGTTCGATACCGGACGTAAAGCAATGCAGCAGCGGCTTGAAAGCCCCCTTTCGCATTTCATCGGCGAGGATCGCCGCCGTATCGGCCTCCGCCTCGCGGCTGTGGATCACGAGCGGCAGGCCCGTTTCCCGCGCCGCTGCGATGTGCAGACGAAAGCCCTGCTCCTGCGCCTCCCGTGGGCTGAAGTCGTAATGATAATCAAGCCCCGCCTCGCCAATACCCACAACCTTGGAGTGCCGGGCGATCTCCACCAGCTCCTCCACCGTCACATCAAGCTCCTCATGCGCGTTATGAGGATGGGTGCCTATGGTGCAATAAACATTGGGGTTTTCTTCGGCAATACGCAGTACCCGTTCAAACTTGCGCACCCGCGTCGAGATCGACACCATGAGGCCAACCCCCGCCTGGCTTGCCGCCGCCAAAACCTCCGGCAGCCTATCGGCAAGCCCCTCGAAGTCGAGATGGCAGTGGCTATCGACAACGGGCACCATCAGGCTTTGGCGGGCGCTTCCCCCTCCTCCACATAGCGCGGGAAGATAGGAGAGGGCGCCGGTAGCGGGGTTTCGGAATTCAGCCTTGCCGCGAGATCGGCAAAAGACCGCTTGCCTGCGGGAACGGCCAGTGCATCGAGCAGCTTGCCCGCAGCGCCCGGCATATAGGGCTGCACCAAAATACCGATGACCCGCAGCACTTCAGCCGTCACATGCAGCACTGTCCCCATGCGCGCGGGATCGGTCTTCTTCAGCGCCCATGGCTCCTGCCCCGCGAAATAGCGATTGGCGTCCGCCACCACTTTCCAGATAGCGTCGAGCGCCCGGTTGATCGCCTGCACCTCGTGCTGGGCGCGTACTTCA
>JBGTNZ010000290.1:0-4632 GCA_041742805.1 Aestuariivirga sp. | reverse complement strand
TCGCGTTTCGCGCGCCATCAACCGCCGCCGTAGACGCTGCCTACAAAGCCGGCATCGCCGCGCGAGGCGCTGACGAGGGCGCACCCGGTCCGCGGCCTCAGTATGGTGATGGCTACTACGGCGCTTATCTCCGCG
This sequence comes from Aestuariivirga sp., assembly GCA_041742805.1. Classification (GTDB taxonomy): domain Bacteria; phylum Pseudomonadota; class Alphaproteobacteria; order Rhizobiales; family Aestuariivirgaceae; genus Aestuariivirga. Next base: position 4,497 of record JBGTNZ010000290.1, on the reverse strand, counting down.
ACCCCGACGGGAACAAGGTCCATGTCGTGTACCGGGGCGACATCGCAACCTGACCGGATGCGCTACCTTAATCCGTCATCCCGGCGAACGCCGGGATCCACGCGATACAAATATGATCCCGGAGAATTTCGCGCTGGTTCCCGGCTTTCGCCGGGATGACGGAAGAGAGTGCGGAGATGACTCACTGTTATTCGTCATCCTCACCGCGAAGCGCAATCCCGCGCTCGACGGCGTCGCGGCCGTATTTTTTGCGGAGCTTGTCCATGGCGAGTTCGGCGCGGGCGCTGCTGGCGACGCGGGCGTCCAAGGTTTCGGTTTCAGCGCCGGATTGGACTTCCGTGAGATTGACGATGCCGACGCCGATGAGGCGAAACGCAGCGCCGGTGGCTTCGCGCCTCAGCAGCGGTTTGGCAGCTTCGAAGATGCGGGAAGCCATCAGCGTGGGCTCATTGAGCGAGACATTGCGGGTGCGGGAGCGGAAGTCCGCGGTTTTGAGCTTCAGCACGACGGTGTGGCCCGCGAGGCTCTCGCCCTTGGCGCGGCGCGATACACGCTCGGCCAAGCGCCAGAGAATGGCTTCGAGTTCACCGTAGTCGCGCAGATCGGTGTTGAAGGTGGTTTCGGCGCTGATGCTTTTTGAGCGGTCGTCGCTCGATACGTTGCGCACGTCCTCGCCCCGGGAGAGATGGTAAAGCCTTGCGCCCATGCTGCCATAGTTTTTCATAAGTTCGATCTTTTCCATGGTCTGGAGCTGGCCGATGCGGATGATGCCGTCGCGGGCGAGCTGTTCCTGCATGGCGCGGCCCGCGCCCCAGATCAGTCCCACCGGCTTTTCTGCGAGAAAGGCCAGAGCCTCAGATCGTCCGAGTACGGAAAATCCCCTGGGCTTTTCCATGTCGGAAGCGACCTTCGCCAGATATTTGTTGTAGGAGAGCCCAACGGAGGCGGTGATGCCGATCCGTTGCTGAATGGTTTTGGTCAACTTCGCCAGGGAGAGTGCGGGACTCATGCCATGGAGCCGTGCCGTACCCGTGAGATCGAGGAATGCCTCATCGATGGAGAGTGGCTCGACCAGCGGCGTCAGCTCGAGCATCAGCGCGCGCACCTCGCGGCCGGCGGCGGCGTATTTCGCCATGTCGGGCTTGATCACCACAGCATCCGGGCAAAGCTTCAACGCCTTGAACATCGGCATCGCCGATTTCACGCCCCGGATCCGCGCCACATAGCAGGCCGTGGCGACGACACCGCGCGTGCCGCCGCCCACGATCACCGGCTTGTCGATAAGCCGGGGATTGTCGCGTTTCTCCACCGACGCGTAGAAGGCATCGCAATCGAGATGGGCGATGGACAGCGCATTGAGTTCGGGATGGCGGATCAGGCGCGGTCCGCCGCAAGAATAGCAGCGCCGCTCCTGGTCTTGAGCGGGCGTCAAGCAATCCCGGCAGAATCCGTGCATGCAGGAAAGACTAGCGCCAAATGAGGTTTTGCGAAACAATGCCCCGGGGCGGGGCGGGAGGCTATCTATGTACAAACTCTACAATGTAAAGCGCTGGGGCTCGGCCAGCGCCCATTTCCTTCTGGAAGAAATGGGTGTTCCCTACACCAACATCTGGATGACACCCGAGCAGGTGGACGCGCCGGAGTTCCTTGAGCTAAGCCCTTTGGGCTTTATTCCCGCCCTTGGCCTCGCCGATGGGCGGACGCTATTTGAGTCCGCGGCCATCGTGTCGTTTCTGGTAACGGCCCATCCGGACAAGGGGCTGGCGCCCACGGCCGGCTCCGATGATTTCGGCGAATTCCTCTCCTGGCTGCATTTCATGGGCACCAATCTCTATCCCGCCATTCCGCATAAGAGTCCCGATGACAAGTATCCACCCGATGTCGTTGCGAACTGCGACCGGCTATGGGCCATCCTTGCGAAACGCCTGGAAGCCGAGGGGCCATGGCTCATGGGCGAAAACTATTCGGCGCTTGATACCTACGCCTTCATGATCAGCCTGTGGGGCAAGCCCACGGAAGCCGCGCTGCATGAGAAATTTCCCGCCATCGCCAGGCTGGCGAAGGCGATACGTCAGCGGCCCAAGCTCAAGGCGGTGCTTGAGGCCCACGGCGTCATGGAAGTCGGCGGTTATCGCGGATGAGCGAGGATGCCACCGACCGCATGATGATGGAGACGCTCTATTGGTGGGGCGTGCCGACACTCTTTCGCTGTCCCCACGACCCAAACCCGGCCAACACCGATATCGCGCTGGTCGGCGTTCCCCACAGTTCCGGCAATGGCTCAACCGAGCGGGACCAGCATCTGGGCCCCCGGGCCGTGCGCCATGTCTCCGCTCACAACCGGCGCTATCACAAGCATTTCGGATTCTCGCCGTGGGAGGCCTGCCGCATCAACGATCTCGGCGATGTTCCATTGCCCGAGGCTATGGACAATGAGGCCTGCGTGGCGCGGATCAGCGAATTCTATCGCAAGATCGACGCCGCTGGGGCGAACCCGGTTTCCATCGGCGGCGATCATGGCATCACCGGCGCCATCGTGCAGGCAATTGCCGGGGAACAATCACTCCTCACTGGTGGACGCAAGGCGGCATTGCTGCATTTCGATGCCCACACCGATTCCTACGAGAACATTCCGCACTGGATGGGCGCTATAAAATCGGCGGCCCATTGGGCGGCGTATTGCGTGCGCCAGGGCAATCTCGACGCCACGAAAAGCGTGCAGATCGGCATGCGGGGCAACCCCCGCACGCCCGATTGGCTCAAACCCTCCTATGAGCTGGGTTACGAAGTCATCACCATGGACCGCTACCGAGAGATCGGCCCCGAAGCTTCGATCGACATCATCCGCCAACGGATCGGCGACACCCCCCTCTACATTACATTCGATCTCGATTGCCTCGATCCCTCCGTAGCGCCCGGTGTCTCAAATATCGAGGCTGGCGTCACCGGCTGGAGCATCGATGAAGCCAACCGTCTGCTTCGTTCGGTGCGCGGCCTCAACGTGATCGGCGGCGATGTCGTCTGCCTGATGCCCACCAAGGACAGCCCCAACAACATCACCGCCATGGTCGCGGCTCACATGATGTTCGAGATCGTGAGCCTGATCGCGGATGGCAAACGGCAGGGCTAACCGACCAACTTCTAAAATGCAGCAGGATCGGCCTGACAACAACCCGATAGCAGCCTTTTGCCCGATTGGTCCGTAACGATGAGAGTTCCTGTAACGCCGACGGGACTTTGCCCCTGAACGAGCGCGCAAGCTTCACTCGTGACAACCAAATCAACAGCTATTTCGCTGGTGGAGCCCGTCAGCATCGAGATTCTCGGTTCCTGGGCGGCCAGAACTTCGCTGATAGCGATTTCCGCGCGGCCCGGAAACAGCGAGACGCGAACCAGCTTATCGCTCCACGAGGCCCCCCATGGAGGGGTATGGCCCGAACATGAGCCGGCGACCGGAATGGTGCTTGCGCCAAGGACGCGCGGCCTGGCGCGGATAAGATTGCGTTGAGGTATCCAGCCGGCTTCCGATCCCGAGGATATTTTCTGCCAATTGAATGCGCCGCCCCAGTGGGTGATACCGTCGGACACAACGATGTCACCCCGTCGCAACTGCTTGACGGCGGCGGACTCTGGTGAAGGATCTCTCCGCACCGTGAGCGCGGGTTCATCCCTGGCGCTGAATATCTTGAAGTAGCCGCGATCAGACGGGTGGTACCAGTGATCACCGGACTTCTTGTAGAGAAACTCGCTGGAGCCCGCCACCACGCTGGCGCTGGATGCGGCGGTCAGAAAAAAAGCGAGTGCGAAAAGCAGCGCAAAGGAACGATGGCGCATGGGACACCTCATCGATCACCTGTTTAATAGCACAACCCAGCCCAACGGCCATCATGCCAGAAAGTCTTCCAGGCGCCGGGCGGCCGCCTCGATTGATTGTGGCTCAATGCCCTCCGATTCGGCGAAGATCAGCAAGAGGGGTTGATCGCTACAGAGGTATTCCAGAACGCCGCCGAGGAAACCCGACGAGGCAGCACCGGTACGAATCGTTTCCGGCGCCGTACCGGTGACGGCCATGAAGCGGCCCAGCCGATCCGTGTCCTCCACCAGAAAGGCCAATCCCCTCAATGCGATGGTTTCGGCCTCGTCGTGACTTAGGGAGGATTTTCTGGACATTTTCGCCTATAGTTAACCACCCAACCCCGAAGCCTCGCAAGAGCGGGCAGGGATTAAGCTGTTGGTTACCGGAAGGGCCGACTATCGCCATTAACAATAAGGGAGCCTGCCATAGCGGCCGCCGAAAGGTTGCCGCATTGGCATGTAACAGAGGCCGGAATGAGTTTTTCAGTTTCAAGTTCGGTAGGACAAATGAAAACCCCCGGCGCCGTACCGGAAAGCCCGAAGCGGGTTTTGATCGTCGAAGACAACGAACTCAATATGAAGTTGTTCAACGACCTGCTCGAGGCCAACGGCTACGCCGTGATCCAGACTCGCGATGGACTT
>JBGTNZ010000289.1:0-2816 GCA_041742805.1 Aestuariivirga sp. | reverse complement strand
GCTCCCTCGATCAAACCCGCATCCTAAATCAGATTTCGCCGCCTAAATCCATGGGGGTTGTAGGAATCCCCGCCCGCCGTGCTAGGACATCGCAAGGTCCATCGAACAGAAGGAAATCATGCCTCTTGTGTTTCCCCAGCGTGACGCCGAAGCGCGCGCTTTTCTCGAAGCCAATTCCGATATCCAGAGCGCCCACGTGGTATGGACCGACATCTGCGGCGTCGCGCGGGGCAAAATCCTGCGCCGTGATGAATTGGTGCCGGCCTGGCGCGACGGCCGTTTCATGCCGATTTCCGCCCTCGTTCTCGACGTGACTGGCCAAGACGTGCCCGAGACCGGACTCGTCTTCGATGAAGGCGACCGCGATTTGCTGATGTGGCCTGTGTCTGGAAGCCTTGTCCGCATTCCGTGGACGGACGAACCGGCGGCGCAATATCTGGCGTCGATTAGCGATCTTGACGGAACTCCCCACTATTTTGATCCCCGCAGCGTGCTTGAGAAGATTGTGAATCGCTTCACGAACGAATTGAACATGACCCCGGTCGGCGCGGTTGAGCTTGAATTCTATCTCATGGATCGCGCCTCCGCCCTGGCGGGCCAACCCACGGCACCGAAATCTCTGATCAACGAATTCCGGCCGCAACATTACCAGGCCTATCATCTGCAAGACCTCGATGATTTCCAGCCGTTCTTCAAAGACCTCTACGCGGCTTGCGAAGCCCAGACTCTCCCGGCCAAGACGCTGATCTCGGAATATTCGCCGGGGCAGATGGAAATCGTGCTCCGCCACCGCGCCGATGTGCTGAAAGCCTGCGACGAGGCGATCATGTTGAAGCGCCTGATCAAGGCGGTCGCCGAAAAGCATGGCCTTGCCGCCACCTTCATGGCCAAACCCTATTCGCAATGGTCGGGCTCCGGCATGCATGTTCATGTCAGTCTTGGCGATGAAGCCGGTAACAATCTTTTCGCGGCCGAGGATCCATTGCAAAATCAGCTCATGCTCCACGCACTCGGCGGCCTCAAAGCCGCCATGGCGGAGTCCATGCTTATCTTCGCTCCCAACGGCAATTCCTACCGCCGCTTCCGCCGTAATTCCTACGCGCCGGTTTCGGCCAGTTGGGGCATCAACAATCGGACCGTGTCCTTGCGCATACCGGTGGGCGCCGCGAGCGCCTGCCACATCGAACACCGCCCCGCCGGTGCGGATGCCAACCCCTATCTTGTCATGGCGGCAATCTTGGCCGGCATGCACTACGGCATTACCGAAAAGGCCGATCCCGGCAATCCGGTCACCGGCAACGGTTATGAAAAGCGCGCCAAATATATTCCCGGCAATTGGTTCGACGCCATAGACGCCTTTTGGAAAGCCTCGATTCTCAAGGAGTATTTCGGCAAGGAATTCATCGATACCTATTGCACCCTGAAGGAAGTGGAAGCCGACCGCTTCTATGCCGAGCCGACGGCGCGCGACTTCGAATGGTACTTGCGCACGGTGTGATCTGACCATGGACCTCACTTCCCACTGGACCGGCGTTCTATCCCTCATAGTTTTTGTCGCCGCGTATGTTCTCGTAGTCTGCGAAGAAATCACCCGGATGCGGAAGTCGAAGCCCGTCATGCTGGCGGCGGGCGTGATCTGGGCTCTCATCGGCATCGCCTATATGCAGGCCGGCAAAAGCAGCGAAGCCCATGAACACGCAGCCCGCATCATCGAGGAGTTCGCTGAACTATTCCTCTTCCTGCTTGTTGCCATCACCTATGTGAACACACTGGAGGAGCGTCGTATTTTCGACGTGCTTCGCGCCCGGCTCGTCAACAAAGGGCTGTCCTACCGCCAGCTCTACTGGTTCACCGGCATACTCGCCTTTTTCCTGTCGGGCGTCCTTGATAATCTCACCACGGCTCTCGTCATGGGTGCGGTTGTCATGGCGGTCGGATCGCATTCGCCACGTTTCGTGGCGCTGGGCTGCATCTCGATTGTCGTTGCGGCGAATGCGGGCGGCGCCTTCTCGCCGTTCGGCGATATCACCACATTGATGGTCTGGCAGAAGGGCAAGCTCAGCTTCTGGGAGTTTTTCGACCTCTTCGTGCCCTCACTCATCAACTGGCTGGTGCCCGCCGTCCTCATGCATTTCGCCGTTCCCGCTACCAAGCCGGAGCCCCGCACCGATCGCATTTCGGCCAAACCCGGCGCCAGGGGCGTCGTGGTGCTGTTTGCGGCAACCATCGTAACCGCGGTGTCGTTCAAGAATTTTCTACAGCTTCCGCCCGCTCTCGGCATGATGCTGGGTCTCGGCTATTTGCAGATGTGGTCCTATTACCTTCAGCGTAAAGGCCGCCAGCGTAACGATCACGACATGGTGCTCGATTCATTCGCCCAGGTGCAGCGCGTGGAATGGGATACGTTGCTATTTTTCTTCGGCATCATCTTCGCCGTCGGCGGCTTGGGCGTTCTCGGCTATCTGGCGGTCGCCTCACAATATCTTTACCTGGACCTTGGCCCAACCTCGGCCAATATCATCATTGGCGCCCTCTCGGCGATCGTGGACAACATCCCCTTGATGTTCGCGGTACTCACCATCGATCCCGCCATGTCCCACGGGCAGTGGTTGCTCATCACGCTCACCTGCGGAGTTGGCGGCTCCATCCTGTCGATAGGGTCGGCCGCGGGTGTTGCCTTGATGGGGCAAGCCAAGGGCCTCTATACTTTCTCAAGCCATTTGAAATGGTCCTGGGCCATCGTCCTTGGTTACGCGGCGAGCATCCTGGCGCACATGATCATCAATGCGCGGTTGTTCTGATGCGCAGCACCAGGG
>JBGTNZ010000288.1:0-4216 GCA_041742805.1 Aestuariivirga sp. | reverse complement strand
CATATAGTTGCCAATGACAACTATGCTCCGGTCGCTCTCGCCGCGTAAGCGGTAGCGAGTAACCGAAATCAAGTCCTGAGGCTTAGCCGTTTCAGGCGGGGTCCGCCGGCACCTGGCAACAGAAGCCGGCACTTCTTTTTCTAAGGGGTGACGACAGGGGGCCGCGGCGGCTATGATCGCTTTCGAATCCCCACAACAGCTGGAACATGCCTGACGATTTAATGCGATACGATCAACTGGCGCAACATGCCCTGCGGGGCGTGGTTCGCGACGCTTTGCGGATCGTCGAGCGGAGCGGGCTGCCGGGCGATCATCACTTCTATATCGCCTTTAACACCACGCACCCCGGTGTTAACATCGGCGAGCGGATGATGGCGCGCTATCCCCGCGAAATGACGATTGTGATACAACACCAGTTCTGGGGATTGACGGTTACCGAGGATCGCTTCGAGGTGGAATTGTCCTTCGACAATATTCCGGAAAAACTCATCGTGCCGTTCGACGCGGTGAAGGGCTTCCTTGATCCAGCCGTGCAATTCGGCCTGCAATTCGAAACCGTGGTGGCGGCGGCCACCGAAAAGTCCAAGGCAAAAGCCGAGACCCAGGCCGAGCCGTCCGACGCAAAAACCGAGAGCGATCCGCCAGGCGAAATGCCGAAGGTCGTCTCCCTCGATTCCTTTCGCAAGAAATGAGCAATCCCATGCGACGACTGATTCCCTCGATCCTCATATGCTGTATTGCGGTTTTCGCGGGTTCAGCGATGGCGCAGAATGCGACCGACAAGGCGGCCCTTGCCGCCATGAGCAAGGCCGCTATCGACAAAGCGCCGGCCAAGGAACTCTTTGGACGCCATAGGCTTCCAGCCAACCTCAAAGGCCGGGCTATCGGGTTTTATAACAGAGGCTGTCTGGCCGGTGGCAAGGCGCTGCCAGTGAACGGTCCCGCCTGGCAGGTCATGCGCCTGTCGCGCAACCGCAACTGGGGTCATCCAGCGCTGGTGGAACTGGTCGAAACGATCGCGACAGAGGCCAAAAAGCTGGACGGCTGGAACGGCCTGCTGGTGGGCGATCTGGCTCAGCCGCGCGGCGGCCCCATGCTCTCCGGCCATGCCAGCCACCAGGTGGGACTGGATGCCGACGTCTGGCTAACACCGATGCCGGACCGCACCCTCACGGACAAGGAGCGCGAGGAGATTTCCGCCACCGAGATGGTCAAGGACCGCAAGAGCATCAACAAGAAGGTATGGACGGCGGCTCATGCCCGTCTCATCAAGCGAGCGGCCATGAAGCCGCAAGTGGCACGGATTTTCGTTAATCCGCCGATCAAGGCTGAACTTTGCAAGTGGGCCACCGGCGACCGCTCGTGGCTGGCCAAAGTCAGGCCCTATTACAACCACACCTACCACTTCCACATCCGCATTAATTGCCCGAGGGGCTCGACCAACTGCCGTAACCAGCCGGCTGCGCGGCCCGAGGACGGCACCGGCTGCGGCAACGAGCTGGCTTACTGGATGGGCGACAAGCCTTGGCCCAAGCCCGATCCAAAGGCCAAGCCGCCAAAACCGGGGCGGCCCTTGACACTCGCGGCCCTTCCTGCTGAATGCCGCGCCGTCGTGACGGCCCGATAAGAACCCCGCGCCGGTTATTGAAGGAGCGGCCCGCCACCGGGCTTCCATGGCACATACCGCCACTCAGGCTTCCCGGCCGGTTTCCCCCTCGACATACAAGCTGGCTTTCGCCTCGCTCGGGGTCGTTTTTGGCGACATCGGCACGAGCCCCCTTTATGCCATGCGCGAGGCGCTGCGCCCCGTGGTCGAGGCGGGAGGCGACCTAAGGCCAGCCGTCCTGGGCGTGGTGTCCCTGCTGCTCTGGGCCTTGATCCTCATCGTCACGCTCAAATACGTTCTCCTGCTGATGCGCGCCGATAATCGCGGTGAAGGCGGCATCCTCTCATTGGTGGTGCTCGTCGAGAGCGTGTTGAAACGGAAGGGTGGCGTAGTGCTCGGCCTTGGCATCATTGGGGCCGCGTTCTTTTTCGGGGATGCCATGATCACGCCCGCCATTTCGGTGCTGTCGGCGGTTGAAGGGCTCACGGTGATCGATCCGCGTTTCGAGAACTTCATCGTCCCCCTGACTGTCGCGGTGTTGGTGACCTTGTTCCTGTTCCAGTATCGTGGAGCCGCCGGCGTCGCCTCCTTCTTCGCCCCCGTCACCGCCGTCTGGTTCGTGATTATCGGCCTCATGGGGCTTTTCCATATTTCCGATGACGTCGGTATTTTCCAAGCCTTCAACCCGCTCCATGGCACCGCCATGTTGTTCGACCGGCCAGGCCTTGCACTCCTGGTCTTTGGCGGCGTTTTCCTTGCGGTTACTGGCGGCGAAGCGCTCTACGCCGATATGGGGCATTTCGGCAAGAAGCCCATCCGCTTGGCTTGGCTCGCCTGCGTGTTTCCGGGGATCGTGCTGAACTATCTGGGTCAGGGCGCCTTCATCATCACCCATCCCGAAGCAGTGGCCAATCCGTTCTTCCTGATGGCCCCTGGCTGGGGTTTGATCCCGCTGGTGATCCTCGCAACGCTGGTGACCGTCATTGCCAGCCAGGCCGTTATCACCGGCGCTTTTTCAATAGCCCAGCAAGCCATGTCGCTTGGCCTTTTGCCGCGCATGAACATTACCCATACCAGCGATACGGAACAGGGGCAGATTTACATTGGCCAAATCAACTGGCTCATCCTATTCGGCGTCGTCATCCTGGTGCTGGTGTTCAAATCCTCATCGAACCTCGCCTCGGCCTATGGCGTCGCGGTCAACACATCGATGGTGATCGACTCGGTCCTCGCCATCATATTCTTCTGGAAGGCCCGCACTCTGCCCGTGTGGTTGGTGCTGCCCGCCCTCCTCGGTATCTTCGCCATCGAGATGACGTTCCTGGCGGCGAACGGGCTCAAGCTCGCCAGCGGCGGCTATATGCCGGTGTTGATCGGCACCACAATTATTCTGATCATGGTGACATGGCTTCGCGGGCGCGCCGCACTTGCCGCCAAGCTGCGCCGGGACTCGATCGAGCTGGTGGGACTATTGCAAAGCCTTGAGAAGCGCACGCCGACCCGCGTTGCGGGCGCCGCCGTATTCATGCAGACCGATCCCGTTTACGCGCCAAGCGCGCTGATGCACAATCTCAAGCACAACCGCGTGCTGCATGAATGCCTTGTCTTCGTCACCGTGGAGACTCTCGACAAACCGCGTCTCGAGCCGGAAGACGAGCGCGTCCTGGTCCAACGCATTCCGCTCGGCGCCTGGCTGGTGGAAGCCCGCTTCGGTTATATGGAGCAGCCCGACGTGCCCGCGGCACTCCGCGCCTGCAAGCCCCATGGCCTGGTCATCGATCCGCGCCAGGCTTCCTATTTCCTCGGCCGCCGCGTCATCCGCATTTCCGACCGCTCGGCGTTGCCGTTCTGGCAGCAGCGCATTTTCATGATGCTGGCCAATCAATCGGCCAGAGCCATCGAATTTTTCCGCATCCCCGCCGACCGCGTGGTCGAGCTTGGCATGCAGATGAGCGTGTAGGAGACATTGGATGCAGCTTTCCGCATTTTCGCGGCCTGGGCAGTTCTGGCGCGGCAATCTTCACACCCACTCAACGCTGTCCGATGGCGCGCTCGAGCCCGCTGCGGTGATCGATGCCTATAAGGAAGCTGGCTACGACTTCATGATGCTCTCCGACCATTTCCTAGATCGCTACAACTGGCCGGTAGCGGATACGCGCGCCTTCCGTTCCAATAACTTCACCACCCTTATCGGCGCCGAATTGCATGCGCCGGAAACAAAAGTCGGTGAGCTGTGGCACATCGTGGGCGCGGGGCTACCGCTCGATTTCCCGGCCTGCGGCAAGAACGAGACAGGAGCGCACATCGCCAGTCGCGCCGCCGAGGCTGGTGGCTTCATCGGCATCGCCCATCCTGCCTGGTCGCAACTCACCATGGAAGATAGCCGGGTTATCGATAGCGCCCACGCGGTCGAGGTCTACAATCATGGTTGCGCCGTCGAGTCCGACCGTGGCGACGGCTGGTATCTGTTGGATCAAATGCTCAACGAGGGGCGGCGGCTGTCAGCCTTCGCCACAGACGATGCACACTTCAGGACCGATGATCATTTTGGCGGCTGGGTGCACGTCAAGGCTGACAGTCTCGACCCGGACGCGCTGTTGGCTGCTCTCA
>JBGTNZ010000287.1:0-7566 GCA_041742805.1 Aestuariivirga sp. | reverse complement strand
CGGTGCGTATAGCCACGCCCCAATACGCCGGACAGACCCACCCCCCTAGCGACGATAATCAGCCCTGTCAGGACTTGGTCGGCCTTGAACAGGATTGTCGTAATGCCAAACACAAGCGAAAGCAGCGCTCCCGCAAAAATTGCGGCAAACAAAGCCAAATACAGGTTGCTCCCGTCCAAAACGATCATAACTCCGCTCAGCGCTCCTATGGCCATCATGCCTTCGGCGCCCAGATTCAAAATGCCGGACCTGGCAGTGACTATGGTCCCGAGGCATGCAAGCAGAAGTGGCGCGGCAAAAGCCGGAATGCTGATTAGCCAGTTGAGGATGAACTGCTCCAATAAGCACCCCCGGATTTGCGTATTTTAACGTGGTATCGGCTGAAAAATTCCGCAATCAGAATTGATAAAAGAATTACGGACTGAATCAGCACAACGGTTGCGTTAGGGAGTTGATAAAACACCTTCAGCGTGTCGCCTGCAGTGTATACTCCCCCAATAATTGCGGCAGCCACCAGCACGCCAATTGGGTTAAAACGGGCAACGAACGCAATCACGATACTGGAGAAGGTGAAACCTTCTGCGATGTGAACCGTTAGCCGGTACTCGACGCCCGCCACAATGACCATTCCGGCTACTCCCGCCAGGCCGCCTGACAGGATCACTGCCCCGACAATCGTCGCAAGCACCGGCAGCCCGCTCAGCTTGGCCGCAACCGGATTGGCACCGACGCAGTCCATGAAGAAGCCGAATCGGCTGATGTTCATCAACCACCACCACACAACTCCCGCACCGAGAACGATCCATAACCCACTATGCAGTGGACCCCAACCAATCTTCGCCAACTGCTCGACATCGGGGTCGTAGAGCGGCGATGCAGGGAAACCGGAATCAGGATCCCGCCAGACTCCGAACAGAAGGTTCTGAACCAGCAACAGCGCAACATACGATAGCAGCAATGTGGTGATAATCTCATTTACACCATATCGAAGCTTGAGCAGTGCAGGAAAGCCTATCCAGAGCGATCCGGCTATTGCCGCCGCAAGAAACATCAAGGGTAGCCTGATTGATTCAGGGCCTATGTCGTAAGTCGCCACAAACGTGCCGGCAATGGCACCCACCCACATCTGCCCTTCAATGCCGATGTTCCAAAATTTCAACTTGATCGCTGCCGCCGCAGCCAGCCCAACAAGGCCAAGCGGTATGAACGATGTCAGAGTTTGGGACAGTCCTCCCGCATCAAGAAAGATGAACACGATGAATTCATTTACAAGGGCGCCAAGCGATATCCCGCTAGCCAACAGTATTACCGCAGATACACATATGCCCGCGGCAATCCCCGCGAGATACGTCACCGCGCGAAGCCAAACAGGTGTCTGCTGGCGAACAACGAGATATACGTTATCAAGCATGCCCAAGCATTAACTCCCCGATTTTTTCACGAGTCACTTCGTCTGCCGTGAATTCTCCCACTATGCGGCCGCGACTCATCACGGCAACGGTCGATGACAGTGCCAGGACCTCTTCGATATCCTCGCTGATCAACATGCAAGCCGCTCCTTTGTCCGCGGCTCGCAAAAGGCTGTCGTAGACCACATTGCACGCCTGAACATCGAGCCCTCTTGTCGGTGAATGAGCGATCATTACCGTCAGGTTTGCATCCAGTTCCCGGGACAGCAAAAGTTTCTGGGCATTGCCCCCCGACAAAAGCCGGGAAGGTGTTTCGGTCTGGCATCCCCGGATCTTGTATTCTTCGATTGCGCGGGCGGTATCACGCCGCATCTTGCGTCGATCCAGCCGCATCCACGTGCCGTATGTTCCATCCAACGTTTTCGTCATGCAGAAATTCTCATACGCGAGTTGGTCGGCAATGATTCCGCCTTGAAAGCGATCTGCGGGTATGAACCGAAGACCTGCTGCCCGGCGCTCGACGACAGTGCAATATCCGATGCTGCTACCATCAAGAAGGATGTCTCCCGAATCCGGTTGCACCATTCCAATCAGTGCATTGGCAAGTTGGGTTTGTCCGTTACCCCCTATGCCGGCGATGCCGTATATCTCTCCGCTCTTGACCTGAAAGGAAACGCCTTCCACGCCGCGATTGTTCGCCAGATCCCGGGAATACAGGTCTTTGACTTCAAAACGGCTTTTTCCAAGCTTGCGCTTGGGCCTGGTTTTTTCCGCGATGTCTTCACCAACCATCGCCTTGGCCAGGGACCCGCGTGTCACCGTGCTGACATCTGCATTTGTAAGCACGTTTTGGCCGGCTCGCATCACCGTCACGCGGTCCGCGCAGCCAAGTATCTCGCGAAGTTTATGAGTGATGAGAACGACCGCGCACCCATCCTTTGCCATGGTGCGCAGGAGCGACAATATGTTTTCCGACTCCATGTCGGTCAAAACGGCGGTCGGTTCATCCAATATCAGGATGCGGGCGCCAGCCAGAATCATTTTCAGGATCTCAACCCGTTGTTGCTCGGCAACCGAGATGTCGGCAATGCGGGCGTAGGGATTGACATCCAATTCGAGTTCTTGCGATTTCTCGATAATCGCCCGCGCAACCTGTTCTATTTTTGACGCACCCAGATGGCTTGCGCACGAGAGGAATAAATTTTCGGCAGTCGTAAATCGCTCGACCAATTTGTAATGCTGATGAACCATGCCGATTCCGTGTCGAATGGCATCGGCTGGCTTGGAAATTCTAACCTGCATGCCGTTAACGGCAACGCGTCCCTCATCCGGCGCATAAAGGCCGCAAGCAACATTCATCAATGTTGACTTGCCGGCCCCATTTTCGCCAAGGAGCGAATGTATTTCGCCCCATCTCACTTCGAATGAAGCGAGGTCAAGGGCTGGGCGGCCATCGAATTTCTTGCTGATACCTGTCAGTTGTAACGCAGCGGGATGCTTTTTTTCCGCCTCGACCATTCCACTCGCCATCTGCGAAACAGTTCGTCAACAAGAACTCAATAATCGCCCAATGCTACAGCGTTATTGCGCAGGCATCGTTCCGACGACACCCTTAACGAAGTAGTTCATGCTCCAGATGCCCGCGTCATCCAGCGAGGCTCCTTTTGCAACAACCTCATCTCCGTTTTGTTTGTGCATTGGTCCGTCGAAGGGGCTGAATTTGCCCGACTTCATTGCTGCAAGGGTTTCATCGATCTTGGTGCGAACATCCTGCGGCACATCGTCTGCCAGGCCGACAACATCTATCATTCCTGTTTCAATCCCGACAAAGGCATTGCCTTCACTGGACCAGGTACCCGCAATCATCTCCTTTACGTTCGGAATGAGGTAAGTTTCCCAATTGAAAACAACGGACGCAACGTGCCCTTTTGGGGCGAGATGCGACATATCATTCTGGAATCCGATGAAGCGAATGCCGGCCTTTTCCGTGGCCGCCGGGACCGAAGCGGCGCTCAAATTCGTTGCAATGATATCGATACCTTGTTCGATCATCGCTTCCGCCGCCTGGCCTTCCTTGACGGTGTCGTGCCAGGTATTTACGAAATTCGCGGTGACCTGCGCTTCTGGATTGACCGCATGCACACCCAGTTGAAACGCATTTATGTCCCAATTGACGACCGCCAGCGGAAAGCCGGCAATCATGCCGATTTTATTGGTCTTGGTGACACTCCCTGCCGCCATGCCGGCGAGGTACCATCCCTGATAGGTGCGGCCATAAAAACTCTCAAGATTGTCGGATTTTGTTTCTCCGGCCGCGTTCACGAACGCGACATTGGGATTGGCTTTTGCGGCTTCCGCAAACGCTTCGCCATAGTCCCAAGCCGTACCGACAATGATATTATATCCACGTTTTACGTACAGATCGATAACTCGCCGCGTTTCAGCCTTGTCGCCGCTAACATCCTCTGTATAGGCAATATCGAGGCCGGTAGCTTTTTCGAGTTTGATGCGCCCGCGATCGAGGGACTCTGTCCAGCCACCGTCATGGGCGGGTGACAGGTAAATGAAGGCGATCTTCGGATCACCCTCCAATTTGACGGCAGCGTGTACTGATACGCAGTAGGATATGCTCATTGCCATTACGGCAAAGGTCCCAAGCAATTTTCTCAACATCTTACACCCTCCCTGTGCGCAGCTAATGACAGACCCGGAATTGACGGGCTCCGTAGTTGTCAGGCTATCAAGGGAACAGCGATGAATGAAGTTGATAGAACTCATAGCATTATTGGATATGTTAATAGGTCCGTCGTTGTCGAATTGAGAAAAAATATGCTATCCTTGATCGCCACGCGAACCGATTGGATGGAATCCCAGGCTCATCAAGTTTCATGGTTTAAAAAGCCAGAAAATCATTCCAAGATGACCATTCACCGAACAATCCCGATTGACCTTCTCAACACGTTTCTCCTCCTGTTGGAGAATCAAAATTTTTCCAAAACCGCTGATGTGATTGGAAGATCACAATCCGCGGTAAGCCTTCAGATGAAACGACTTCAGGGCATAGTCGGCTCGCCGATTTTCACCAGCTCCGGAAAATCAATGAAGTTAACTCAGCAGGGAGAAATTCTCGCGGATTACGCGTCGAAATTGGTAAAGTTGAATAGCGAGTGCATCGATCGTTTGGATGGAAACATACTGACAGGAAAAATAAAGATTGGTCTTCCAAGTGATTTTGCCGCCATTTTTCTGCCCGGTATACTCGGCCAATTCACGCTTGAGCATCCCAAAATCGAAATAGACGTAAAGTGTGACCTTAGCACCGAGTTGAAACATAAAGTTGATGATAGGGATTACGATCTAGTCCTGGCTTTCAACGACGGACCGCCTTCTCAGAGTCTTGTGAAATTGTGGCGCGATTCCGTGTGCTGGGTTGGCGTCAAAAATTTTAAGCTTTACAAAAAAAGACCTCTTCCTCTTGTTCTGTTTACAGAGGGTTGCCAATATCGCTCACGTATGATGACTGCACTTAGACGAGAGAATATACCCGCCCATGTGGTCTATTCCAGTTCAGATATAGCGGCAAACTATGCGGCGATGCAGGCGGGGCTTGGCATAACTGCAATGGCTAAAAGTGCAATTCCGCCCTATCTACGCGAGATACCGAAAACTGCGTATTTGCCAACGCTCGAAACCATTGACGTTGGTCTCCATTGGAGTGATAGGGGAGCAACCGTTATCACCAAAAAGCTAGCTACATATCTGATGAATGCCATGGATGGTAAAATGCCCAAAGTGTCGGATTCTCCGCAGCACTAACCGGGACCGGGCCGGGCTGACGGACGGGGCTCTAAAGCGCTCACCGGATTCCCAATCGTCTTGAGTATCAAGCAGCCATCCCGCTTTTGGCTCAGTTATCCTCCTATCTCGATCATAAAATCGGTCGGGTTGCCGCCGCACGTGTTGTTGAAGTCCTGCGGACAAGCCGACACCACCACATAGGCATCAAGCTCGGCTCGAAGCACGACATAGTCCCCGGGCTTCGTCTCGGGCGCCTTGATGGTGAACGTGCCGTTGGGATTGATGAAGAAATTGGTGAACAGGTTCCACGGCTGCGGGGTGAAAGGAAACTTGATGTTTTCCTTCTGCAGCGCCTGGTGAAAATTATTGTTGCAGCTCGGATGGTCCGCATGTTCCGGCCCTCCTAGTTCGATATAGCGCCAGCGGTCGCAAGCGGCATATTGCATGTCATGCTGTCCCGGCGAATGATCCTCCAGCAAAGTCATGATGGGCCGGCGATGATTGGTGTATGCGGCATCGCCCTCATGGGGAAACAGCTTCTCTATGGATGGCTTCGTGTGCTCGCAGGAAAGATATTCCGACCTGTCGTCCTTGTTGAGGGCCCAGAAGTCGACCGGCTGCGAGCCATCGATATCGGTTATTTTTATCAGCGTGCCCCGCGCCACCTGAAAGGCGCGGCCCGTCCGTGCCGGGATGCGATAGCTTTGGCCTGTGGGCATGAGAAATTCCCCTCCCATTGAATAAACGGAACACATTTACCGGCAAAACCCACAGCCCGCCATCGTGATCGAATGAAAAGAATTCAGGCGAAGCATAAGTTTTCAGCGATTGACGGCATTGTCGATCCCAAAGAGCATGGGGATGACGGCTAAGAGGGCGTTTGTCCGGCCGTTTCAGGGATAACTCCATGAAAAATTCCGGTTCCATCGTTGTCGGTTCGCCACCGCTCTCTTTCTACGCCGCTCAGAGCGCGGTGGTGGCCGCCATACTGGAGCGCGCCGGATATAAGGTCCAACGCGTGCTGGAGTTTCATGAAACGATCTATCCGATGCTTGGTCGGGACGAGATCGATATTTTCGTGGCCTCCTGGTTGCCGAATATTCATGCTCAACTGTGGCGCGAAGTGCAGCATTTGGCCGTGCCGGTCGGGCGGATATTTACCGGCGGCCGCTTCTTCTGGGCGGTGCCGGACTACATGCCGGCCGATTTCGTGAGCTCGATTGGCGATCTGGGCAAGCCTGATGTCGCGGCGCGCACGAGCAAGACCGTCGTTTCGGTTGGGCCGGGAGGTCAGGCACTCACCAATCGGGCAAGGCATGCGCTCGAACTCTATGGGCTGGATGAGGCGGGCTATGTGATCGATCCCCGCACCGATAGCGAATGGGTTCGGATCGCTGAGGAGAACTGCCGGGCCCGGCGATGGTTCGCCACGCCCTGCTGGCGGCCTTGCTACATCAACAAGCTACTGGCTTTGCGACCGATCGCTGATCCGCGCCTTACCATGGGTTGCGCCGACGATGGCTTTATTGTCGCCAATGCACAGTTCGTGCGCAGGGCGCCGGAGCGCGTACTCGAAATACTCGCCGGTATTCATGTCGATGTCGAAAGCATCACCGGGATGGATTTCGCTATCAACGTGGAAGGACTCTCGCCCGACGAAGCGGCCATTCAATTTCTGGCCGCGCGGAACCCGGCAACCGCCAATGCCGCCTGACATTTGAATCACCCGCCCGCCAGCAATCGTGCTGCAAGCCGGATCAGCCGGCACGCGGTTTCACAACACCAAGCAAGGAAACCCATGCGTATCGTAATCCGTTACAGCCTCGCCGCTCTCGCAATCGCGATTGGTCTTGGGGAAGCTCATGCTCTTACCCTCGAAGAAATAAAAAGCGCCGGTTACATCCAGGCCGCCACGGCCAATGAAGTTCCCTATGGTTACGCGAAAGAAGACGGCTCGGTGGCTGGCATCGGTCCTGATGTCGCGGTGGCGGTGCTGAAGCGCATGGGTATCGACCAGGTCAACTGGACGGTGCGAGCCCCGCCTGAAGATCGGCGATCAGATCGTCGGGATCTTCAAGCCCGATATTGACGCGGAGCAGCGGCCCGGCCGTGCGCTTTCGTGAGACCGTCCGTAATGGTTTGGATGGCAGGATGAGGCTTTCATATCCGCCCCAGCTCGAGCCGATGCCGAATAATTTAAGCTTATCGATGAAGGCGTGAACATCCTCATGGGAGGCCGATATCAGTTCCAAACCGAAAAGGCCGGAAGCCCCGGTGAAATCACGCCGCCACAATTCATGCGAGGCATCCCCCGCCAGCGCCGGATAATAGATGCGCGATACCGCGGGATGCTGCAACA
>JBGTNZ010000286.1:0-6893 GCA_041742805.1 Aestuariivirga sp. | reverse complement strand
AGGACTTGATTTCGGTTACTCGCTACCGCTTACGCGGCGAGAGCGACCGGAGCATAGTTGTCATTGGCAACTATATGATTAGCCCGATAACGCCGGTACCATCGCGGGCAAAAAGCCATCCTTTACACCCTCGTCGATCCTATTTCGTCCCCATAATGGTGGAGACGCCGGGTACTGCCCCCGGGTCCGATAGGTTTATTACGATAACCGTTTATCGCCATATCCGCCCCTTGCGGGGTGGCAGGGGGAATATAGGGGCAAACTGGTCAATTTGGAAGTGCCCTTTCTCGCCCCGTCATTCCGGCGAAAGCCGGAATCCATGTCAAAGCTGGACCCCGGCTTTCGCCGGGGTGACGGAAATTGGGAAATATCGCCTTTGAATGTGGAATCGGCTAACTTCCGCGCCATGAAGCAATATCTCGATCTTATGACCCACGTCCGCAGGCATGGCGTGCGCAAGAACGATAGGACGGGCACCGGAACCCTCTCCGTGTTCGGCCATCAGATGCGGTTCGACCTGGCCCAGGGCTTTCCGCTGGTCACCACCAAGAAGCTGCATCTGCGTTCGATCATCCATGAACTGCTGTGTTTCATCCGGGGCGAAACCAACGTCAAATATCTGCGCGACAACCAAGTCACGATCTGGGACGAGTGGGCGGATGCGGAGGGAAATCTCGGACCCGTCTATGGCGAGCAGTGGCGCTCGTGGCCGGCTCCCGACGGCTCAACCATCGACCAGCTTGCCGATGTCATCGCGCGCATCAAAAAGAATCCCGATTCGCGCCGCCTGATCGTCACGGCGTGGAATCCGGCGGATGTGGACAAGTCCGTCCTGCCGCCTTGCCATTGCCTGTTCCAGTTTTACGTGGCGGGCGGCAAGCTCTCCTGCCAGCTCTACCAGCGCTCGGCCGATATCTTCATCGGCGTGCCCTTCAATATCGCCTCCTATGCGCTGCTCACCCACATGGTGGCGGAAGTGACGGGGCTGAAGGTTGGCGAATTCATCCATACGCTGGGCGATGCCCATCTTTATCTCAATCATCTCGAGCAGGTCGATGCCCAGTTGGCGCGGGCGCCGCTGCCGCTGCCGCGTCTTATCATCAAGCGCGAGGTTCAGGCGATCGACGATTTCCGGTTCGAGGATTTCGAAATCGCGGGCTATCAGTCGCACCCTCACATCGCCGCGCCGGTGGCGGTCTGAGCGCATGAGTATCGCTATCCGGCTGGCCGAACCCGGTGACACGGCGCTGGTTTTCGATTTTATCCGCAAGCTCGCGGACTACGAAAAACTGGTCCATGAGGTTGTGGCGACAGAAGCGGACATTCGTGATGCGCTGTTTGGCGCCAGCCCGCGTTGCGTCTGCGACCTGGCCTACTGGAAGGGGAAACCCGCGGGCTTTGCACTGTGGTTCTATAATTTCTCCACCTTCCGGGGAAAGGCCGGCATCTATCTCGAAGATCTTTTCGTCGAACCGGCCTTGCGCGGCCATGGCATCGGCAAGGCGCTGCTCAAGCATCTGGCACGCCGCTGTGTGGACCAAGGATTGCCGCGCCTGCAATGGTGGGTGCTCGACTGGAACAAGCCGTCCATCGACTTCTACAAGTCGCTTGGAGCAGAAGCGCAGGACGAATGGACAGTGTTCCGTGTTTCCGGCGATGCCCTTCAGAAACTCGCGCAATGAGCCGCATCGCCTTCGTCGTCGCGGTTTCGAAGAATGGCGTCATCGGCCGGGACGGTGGCTTGCCGTGGCGCATCTCCGCCGACCTCAAGCGCTTCAAGCAAATCACCATGGGAAAGCCGGTGATCATGGGGCGGAAGACCTGGGAAGGCCTGCCGAAGAAACCCCTGCCGGGCCGCACCAATGTCGTGATTACCAGGCAGGCGAACTATGACGCGCCCGAGGCTCATGTGGCGGCGGACGCCAGTGCCGCATTGAAAATTGCTAAGGCCGAAGGTGCCGAGGAAATCGCCGTCATCGGCGGTGGAGAAATTTTTGGCATGTTCATGCCCTTGGCGGACCGGATTTACCTGTCCGAAGTCGATCTTACGGTGGAGGGGGATACTTTCTTTCCCGAGCTGAAGCCGGATCAGTGGCGCGAAACCTCCCGCGAAGTGCATGAGAAAGGCCCCAACGACACCGCCTCATTCATCCTGCGGGTGCTTGACCGGGCGGGGCGTTAACCTTCTTTAACCCGTTGCCCGGATGGACATGGGGGCGCAAGGTTCCTATATCGGCGGCAAATCAACTACATGGTCAGGTGGGCAAACATGCCGTGGAACAAGGAAGACGGCGGGGGAAATCAAGGTCCATGGGGGCAGGGCCCCTGGGGCCCGGGACCCCGTAAACCGCAAGGCGGCGGCCCAAGAGGCCCGAACTTGCCACCCGATCTCGATGAACTGTTGCGGCGCGGGCAGGACAGGTTCCGCAATATCTGGCCGGGCGGCGGAGGCCGGACATCGTGGCTGGTGCCCCTGGGGGTTATCGCCGCTTTCATCCTTTTCAATTCGATCTATCAGGTGGAGGCCGATGAGCGTGGCGTGGTGCTGACGCTAGGCGAGCACACCCGCACTGTGGAGCCCGGCCTGCATTTCGCGCTATGGCCCATCGAGAAAATGGAGAAGCCCAAGGTCGAGGCGGAAAACCAGATCAACTTCGGCGACAATGAAGCCCAGGCCCTGATGCTGGCGGGCGACCAGAATATCGTGGAGATCCAGTTCACGGTTCTCTATCGCATCGCGAACCCTGAGGCTTTTCTCTTCAATGTCGAAGCGCAAGAAACCATGGTCAGCGCCGTGGCCGAAAGCGCCATGCGCGAAGTCGTGGGCAGAACCAGTGCGGAGGAAATCCGCACCACGGGCCGCCTGTCGGCCCAGGACCAGGTGCGCAAGATCACCCAGGACAGCCTTGATGCCTATAACGCGGGCATCATCATTACCGCCGTCAATCTGCAGAAGGCCGATCCGCCAAAGCAGGTGCTATCCGCCTTCGAGGAAGTGCAGCGCGCCGAACAGAACCAGGCCCAGCTTATCAACGAAGCCGATCAATACCGCAATCAGCGGGTGCGCCTCGCGGAGGGTGAAGCAGCCAAGCTGGTCGAGGACGCCAAGGCCTACAAGTTCCGTGTCGTCGCCGACGCGCAGGGCGAGGCGGCGCGTTTCGTTTCGATTTTCAATGAGTACAAAAACGCCAAGGATGTGACGCGCGAACGCCTGTTCCTCGAAACCATGGAGCAAATCCTGTCGCAATCGAACAAGGTCATCATCGAGGGCGGGTCTGGAGGATCGGGTGTCGTGCCCTATCTGCCGTTGCCGGAAATCCAGAAGCGAGCCACCGAAACCACTACCGGAGGAACCCAATAATGGGTGTTTTCAGAACAGCCGGCGGCATCGTGTTGGGCGTGATCCTCATCGCCGCGTACATGTCCTATTTCATCGTCGACGAGCGCAAGAAGGCGCTGGTGCTGCGCTTCGGCGAGATCAACCGCATCGTCGAGGCGCCGGGCCTCTATTTCAAGCTGCCCATCGCCGACAATGTGGTGCTGATCGAGGACCGCAAGGTCATCTGGGAAACTCCCGATTACATCGTGCAGGTCGTCGACGGCAGGCGTTACAAGGTCGATACCATCACAGTGGCGCGCATCGCCGACGCGCAGAAGTTCCGCCAGACGGTGAGTGCGGACCTCACGCGGGCCCGCATGCGCATCGAAACCCGCCTCGATTCAGCGCTTCGGCAAACCTATGGCCGCCGCACCTTCGACGCCGCCCTCTCCAAGGACCGCGCGGTAATGATGAAGGAAATCCGCGACCAGGTGCGCGCCGAAGCCGCGGCGTTGGGCATCGACATTGTCGACGTCCGCATCCGCCGCACCGAACTTCTCGATGAGGTGCTCGACGACACCTACAACCGCATGGCCTCGGAGCGGAAAGCCGAAGCCGCCGATCTTCGCTCCAAGGGCGAAGCCACCAAGACCCGCATGATCGCCGAGGCCGACCGCACCTACACCGAGCGGATCGCCCAGGCCCGCAAGCAATCTGAAATCATCCGGGGCGAAGGCGACGCCGAGCGCAACAAGGAGTTTGCCCAGGCCTTCCAGCAGGACCCGGAGTTCTTTTCCTTCTACCGCTCGCTGCAAGCCTATGCGGTGAGCCTTGCTGGCCAAGGCACAACCATGGTCCTTGACCCCAAAGGCGAGTTCTTCAAATATTTCGGCGCCGGCGGCAAATCCCAGAGCCCCCTTCCAACACCGGTGCAATGACGGCGGAATTTCTGATGGCCCTCGGTCTCGTCTTCGTGATCGAGGGTCTTCTTTATGCCTTGGTTCCCGGGCATCTCAAACGCATGCTGCTGTCCATGCGGGAACTCAGCGACGATCAATTACGCGTGGGCGGCCTTTCCGCAATAGCCTTGGGCGTGGTAATTGTCTGGCTGGTGCGGAGCGTGAGCGGGTAAGCGAGGAAACGCGATATGAACGGACGGTATGGAATGCTTCGCAATGCAGCACTCGGCCTGCTGGCAATGGGACTTGTAGTTTCTCCGGCTAGCATTCTTCTGGCGCAGGATGCTCCGGCGATTTCCGATCTTCCCACGGTGTCCGATCTTGCCGAGAGACTGTTGCCGGCGGTCGTTGAGATCACCGTCGAAACAAAGGGGGGCCCCGGCGCCGTTCCCAATCTGCAGATGCCCGAACTCCCGGACAATTCGCCGTTCAAGGATTTCTTCGACGATTTCTTCAAGCGCCAGCAGCAGGGGCAGGGGACACAGCCGCGCACCATGACCTCCATGGGCTCGGGCTTCATCGTCGACGGCACCGGTATCATCGTCACCAACAGTCACGTGGTCGAAGGAGCTGAGTCGATCGAGATCCGTTTTCAGGATTCCAGTACGCTCAAGGCCGAACTCGTGGGCCGCGATCCCAAGACCGATCTCGCTGTGTTGCGCGTGAAGCCGCCCAAGCCGCTGTCGGGCGTCACATTTGGAGATAGCGACACCCTGCGCGTGGGCGAATGGGTGATGGCCATCGGCAACCCCTTCGGCCTTGGCGGCTCGGTGTCGCTCGGCATCGTCTCGGCCCGCAACCGCGACATCAGCGCTGGCCCTTACGACGATTACATCCAGACAGACGCCGCCATCAACAAGGGGAATTCCGGCGGGCCCCTGTTCAATCTCAAGGGCGACGTCATCGGCATCAACACCGCGATCTTTTCGCCTTCGGGCGGGTCAGTCGGTATCGGCTTCGCGGTTCCCGCCAACACCGCCAAGGGCGTGATAAGCCAGCTCCTGGAATTTGGCGAGACGCGGCGAGGCTGGCTCGGCGTCAAGATCCAGTCGGTCACCGATGACATCGCCGAAAGCATGGGGCTCGACCGGCAGCGGGGTGCCCTCATCGCCGATGTCACCAAGACGGGGCCTGCGGAGAAGGCGGGCATTCAGGCGGGCGATGTCATCATCGAGTTCAATGGCCGCCCGGTGAACTCGATGCGCGATCTGCCGCGCATCGTCGCCGAGACGGAAATCGGCAAGCAGGTGCCTGTCAAACTTCTGCGCAAAGGCAAGGAGATGACCGTCACCACCGAAGTGGGGCGTCTTGAAGATGGCGAAAAGGTCGTGGCTCAGCAGGATGGCGCGACCGATAGCCCCGCTCCCGCCGTCGCCACCGTCCTCGGCATGACGGTGACGTCGATGACTGATGAGCTTAAGACTAAATATTCCGTCGATGCGGAAGTGAAGGGTGCGGTGATCACGGAGGTCGCGGAAGAAGGCCAGGCCGCCGACAAGCGGCTGGAGCCGGGCGATGTCATCACGGAAGCCGGCGAAAAGCCGGTAACCGGCGCTGGCGATGTGGCGGAGCGCGTCTCCGAAGCTGAAAAAGCCGGAAAATCCTCCGTCCTCCTGCTCGTCGCCAAAGCCGGCAAACAATCCGAAATGCGCTTCATCGCCCTCAAGCTGAAGTAGGTTTCTTCCTTCCCCCGCGAGGGGGAAGGATTGTCCTTTTTCACCTTCACGCGGCCTCTCGCATACGTTTTCTGGGTAGTGGTACAGTTTCAACTGGACTACCGTTCTCTGACGCACCTCGACTTCGGTCCGCCAGCGGTATATGAAGGGGACAATTCAACTTTGGTGGTGGAGTGGTCCAATGGAGAGGTCCCAACTACAGCCTCACTTCCTGAAACAACATCTTCTGCATGCGTATGGTCCCGAGGATCTGACCAACATGCAAAGCGCCTTCGACCAGTTGTGCCGCGACGAGGCGGTGCACCTGGTGAGCGACATCGAGAGAGACAATTTGGCGAAGGCGATCGTGACAGCTTACGATTCAAAAATGGACGCAAGAACATTGCTGGCTGTCGCCCTTTCGCTCTATACGGACATGAGGCAAAGACGGAAAAGGCCCTCCTGGCGTGACAACCAGCAAAGCGCCCCGCTCCACGCTGCAGCGGCCAAATAAACAGCCTGTTATTTCCCCGAGGGCTCCCAGTTGCGCAGCAGCGTAGCTGTGTGTCGACTCAGCTCTATCTGCTGGTCAATCTTGGGGACACGGCATCTGGCATGATTGCTTTCAGGTAAACATAGCGTAGGCGCCATAGGCTAATGCCACGGCCGCAACGGCGGCGACTGCTAAAATCACATAGGCGCCTGCCGACATTTTAGCGATTATTTTCTGAATATCCGCGCGGTCGTTGACATTGGGAAAGGGGTCAGGCGGCAGCGGAACGCCCAGAAATTTGCACAGCGGCTCCCAGCCTTGATCGACGGAATAGACCAGAAGCCGGTTCGCCGGCACGGCGGCTTTCACATCCTCGATGTGCTGCTTGTATTGGGCGACAGCGCGGGCGCGATCGTCCATGGTTCCCTTGAGCGCCCGTTGCCAAAGGAGCTTCCGCGCCATGTCGC
>JBGTNZ010000285.1:0-10670 GCA_041742805.1 Aestuariivirga sp. | reverse complement strand
CATCCCACCGGATGGAAACGCTATGTCTATTCCACCAACCACAAGGACATCGGCACGATGTACCTGTGGTTCGCGATCTTTGCGGGCCTCATCGGCGCCATCCTGTCGATCGCGATGCGGCTTGAATTGCAAAGTACCGGCATCCAGTATTTCCACGGCCTCGCCTCCATGCTCAGCACCGGCGTGGATTGCGGCGCAACGCCCCTTGCCCAGTGCGAAGCGGCGATCGATGCCGGCAAGCATACCTACAATGTGTTCGTCACCGGCCATGGCCTGTTGATGATCTTCTTCATGGTGATGCCGGCCATGATCGGCGGCTTCGGCAACTGGTTCGTGCCGCTGATGATCGGCGCTCCCGACATGGCGTTCCCGCGCATGAACAATATTTCCTTCTGGCTGCTGCCGCCGGCGCTCGCGCTGCTGCTGATTTCCATGTTCGTCGAAGGTCCCGCCGGGGTCAGCGGTGTCGGCGGCGGCTGGACGCTTTATCCGCCGCTTTCGACCACGGGCCAACCCGGACCCGCCATGGATTTCGCCATTCTCTCGGTCCATCTCGCCGGCGCCTCATCGATCCTGGGCGCCATCAATTTCATCACGACAATCTTCAACATGCGCGCGCCCGGCATGACGCTGCACAAGATGCCGCTGTTCGTCTGGTCGATCCTCGTGACCGTATTCTTGCTCCTGCTGGCGCTTCCGGTTCTGGCGGGCGCCATCACCATGCTGCTCACGGACCGCAACTTCGGCACCAGCTTCTTCGTCGCGGCCAAGGGTGGCGATCCAATCTTGTTCCAGCATCTGTTCTGGTTCTTTGGCCACCCGGAAGTCTATATTCTCATTCTTCCGGGCTTCGGCATCGTCTCACAGATCGTCTCGACCTTCTCGAAGAAGCCCGTGTTTGGCTATCTCGGCATGGCCTATGCGATGGTCTCGATCGGCGTCGTCGGTTTTGTCGTGTGGGCGCATCACATGTTCACCGTCGGCATGGATGCCGACACCCAGGCTTATTTCATCGCCGCCACCATGATCATCGCGGTGCCCACTGGCGTTAAAATCTTCTCCTGGATCGCCACCATGTGGGGCGGCTCGATTGAATTTCTGACGCCCATGCTGTGGGCCTTAGGGTTCATCTTCCTCTTCACCGTCGGCGGCGTCACCGGCGTGGTGCTTGCCAATGCGGGTGTGGACCGTTCACTGCACGACACTTACTATGTCGTCGCCCACTTCCATTATGTGCTGTCGCTGGGTGCCGTGTTCACAATATTCGGCGCCTGGTATTACTGGTTTCCAAAGATCACCGGCTACATGTATAGCGAGACAGTGGGCAAGCTGCACTTCTGGGTGACCTTCGTGGGCGTCAACGTGCTGTTTTTCCCGCAGCACTTCCTCGGTCTAGCCGGCATGCCGCGCCGGTACATCGATTATCCCGACGTCTTTGCCGGGTGGAATGAAGTGTCGTCCTACGGCTCTTATCTTTCCGCCGTTGGCGTGCTCATTTTCCTTTATGGCGTAGTTCAGGCCTATTCCCGCAAAGTGCCGGCCATGGACAACCCCTGGGGCGTGGGTGCGACGACGCTCGAATGGACGCTGCCCTCGCCGCCGCCGTTCCACCAGTTCAGCACCTTGCCGGTGATCAAATAAGGGCATGAACGCCGCACACGCCAATATCGCCGTAGCGCCAGGCGGGCAAGGCACCGTCGCTGATTACTTCGCGCTGCTGAAACCGCGCGTCATGTCGCTGGTGATCTTCACCGCCCTCGTGGGGATTGTCGCGGCACCCGGCGCCATTCATCCATGGCTCGCCGCGGTGGCCTTGCTGACGATTGCCGTAGGTGCCGGAGCTGCGGGCGCGCTCAACATGTGGTATGACGCCGACATCGACGCGGTGATGCAGCGGACAAGGTCAAGGCCCGTGCCGCGGGGCGCCGTGCTGCCCGGGGAAGCGCTGGGTTTCGGACTGACACTCGCGGTAGGCGCGGTTCTGGCTCTCGGTCTCCTGGTGAATGCGGTGGCCGGTGCGCTGCTCGCCTTCACGATCTTCTTTTATACCGTGATCTACACCATGTGGCTGAAACGCTCGACGCCGCAAAACATCGTGATCGGCGGGGCCGCGGGCGCGTTTCCGCCGATGATCGGCTGGGCCTCGGTGACGGGCTCGGTCGATGCCGGCGCAATTTCGCTCTTTCTCATTATCTTCATGTGGACGCCGCCGCATTTCTGGGCGTTGGCTCTCTGGCGCGAAGGCGATTACGCGAAGGCGGGCATCCCCATGCTGCCTGTGGTCGCTGGCAAGGATGAAACACGCCGTCAGATCCTGATTTATTCAAGCGTCCTTATTCCGCTCACGTTTTTGCCGGTATTTCTGGAAACCGCTGGGCTGTTTTATGCCGCCACAGCCGCAATCCTCGATGCCATGTTCCTCTATTACGCCGTCGCGGTCTATCGCCTGCGAAACGGTGTCGCGGCCGATCGAGCCTGCAAAAAACTATTTGGCTTCTCCATCCTCTGGCTCTTCCTCATTTTCGCGTTCATCCTCCTGGAACGCATCTTCCAGCCGGTATTCGGATGACGCGGCCGATGGCACAGGACCCCTTCAGCCCGCAAGACATGGTCCATCGCCGGAGGCGGGCCGTGGCTCTGGCCTTTATCCTCGTGGCGCTGGTGGTTTTATTCTTCGTCACCACCATTGTGCGCCTTGGCGGCGATGTTTCGCTGCGGGGTCTTTGAGATGAGCGTTCCCTCCCAAACCAAGAACCGGCGCGTGGCCGCAATCGCGGGCGCCGGTGCAATTGCCATGCTGGGCCTCGCCTATGCATCCGTGCCTCTCTATTCGTTATTCTGCCAGGCAACAGGTTTCGGCGGCACTCCGCAGCGCGCGGCGGCAGCACCTCAAGAAACCGCTCAGCAATCGATTTCCATCCGCTTCGATGCCAATACCGCAGGCAGCCTCGACTGGACCTTCCAAGCCGCGCAAACCACCATGACGGTAAAGCTGGGTGAGCAAACGCTGGCGCATTACCGGGCGGCAAACACCTCCAACCGCTCCTTGACCGGCACGGCTGTGTTCAACGTGACGCCGGTGAGCGCTGGCATCTATTTCAACAAGATCGAGTGCTTCTGCTTCACCGAGCAGACGCTTGGGCCGGGCGAGAGCGCCGACTTGCCGGTGGTTTTCTTTGTCGATCCCGCGATCATGGATGATCCCGATACGAGCTCGATCAGGGAAATCACCCTGTCCTACACATTCTATCCGGTGGACAAGCCAAGGCCGGTGTCGCAGGTAACAACCTCCGGCAACGGAATTTCGAATTAGCGGAGCAGAAAATGGCCGACGCCCACGCAAAAAATCACGACTACCATCTGGTGGACCCCAGCCCATGGCCCATCATCGGGGCAGTTTCCGCATTCATTACCGCGGTGGGCGCCGTCTTCTGGATGCACAACACGATCGGGCCGTGGGTCATGCTGCTCGGTTTCGCCGGCATTCTCTACACCATGTTCATGTGGTGGCGCGATGTGATCATCGAAGCCCATCGGGGCGATCACACGCCGGTCGTCGGCCTCCATCTCCGCTACGGCATGATCATGTTCATCGTTTCGGAGATCATGTTCTTCGTGGCGTGGTTCTGGGCCTTCTTCGATGCCAGCCTGTTCTCCGGTGAGGCCATCCAGGCTTCGCGCGTGGCCGTGACGGGCGGCGTTTGGCCGCCCAAGGGCACCGAGATTCTCGATCCCTGGCATCTGCCGCTGATCAATACGCTGATCCTGCTCACTTCCGGCACCACGGTCACCTGGGCCCACCATGCCCTTCTCAACAATGACCGGCAGGGTCTGAAGTGGGGGCTTCTCGTGACCATTTTGCTGGGCGTGCTGTTCACCAGCATACAGGCCTATGAATATGCCCATGCGGCGTTCGGCTTCAACCGCGAGCTTGCGGGCAATATTTACGGCTCGACTTTCTTCATGGCCACGGGCTTCCATGGCTTCCATGTCTTGATCGGCACATTGTTCCTGATCGTCTGCCTGTTCCGCGCCATGGCCGGAGATTTCACGCCGAAGCAGCATTTCGGTTTCGAGGCGGCGGCCTGGTACTGGCATTTCGTCGACGTGGTGTGGCTGTTCCTGTTCTCCTGCGTCTATATCTGGGCGTCGGCGGGAGCGGTTATACCGGCGGAATGACCGATAACTACTATCCTGATATCTCGCCGCTGAAGACGGGCCTTGCCGGGAAATGCCCACGCTGCGGTAGGGGCCAACTTTTTTCCGGTTACTTAACGGTCGCGCAAGCCTGCGCGAACTGCGGATTGTCGTTTGATTTCGCCGATAGCGGCGACGGTGCGGCGTGGTTTGTCATGCTGTTCGTGTGTGTCGCCGGCGTCGGATCGATCCTGGGCCTAGAGGCCGCCTACGCGCCGCCGTTATGGGTTCACGCTATCATCGCAGTGCCGGTGCTTGTCATCCTGCCCATGGCGCTGCTGCGGCCCGTCAAGGGCGTCCTCCTGTGCCAGCAATGGAAAACCGGCGCTAGCGAAGGCCACACGTGAAGTGAGCAAGCGGCGATCCATCTGGCCAATCATCATTGCCAGCGCTCTCGGTATTGCGATACTTTGCGGCCTTGGTGCGTGGCAATTGCAACGGCTCGCGCATAAGCAAGCGCTACTCACGGAGATCGACCGGCGCAACATGGCGGACCCGATCGATCTTTCGGAAGCCATAAGGCTTTACGAAAGCGGAGAGAACGTCGAATTCATGAAAGTCTCGGCCTCAGGTCGATTTCTCCACGAGAATGAAAAACACTTGATGGCTGTTTTCGATGGCAATCCCGGCTGGGAAGTGGTGACGCCGTTGCTGACGGCGAATGACATCTTGGTTCTTGTCGACCGGGGACTTGTGCCCGGCGCCATGCGCGACCGCGCCACGCGGACCGAGACCAATTCGGAGGTGGAGGTCACCAGCATCATTCGCGGCCATAGCGAAGGACGAGGGCCTTTCAGCCCCGATAACGACGCGAAGGCAAATATGTGGTTCTGGTGGGATGTGCCCGCCATGCTGGAAAGCACAACCATGCCGCAGGCGGTCAAACCGGCGCCTTTCGTGCTTCATGTTATCCCGGTCGCGGGCGAGGGCGGTTTCCCGCGTCCTGTCGCACTCCGCGCGGCGCTCCGGAACAATCACCTGCAATATGCCATCACCTGGTTCGCGCTGGCCGTGGTGTTGGCGGTGATGGCCGGCCTCTTTGCCTATGGAGAGATGAGAAAATCCGGCGCTTGATGCTGGGGCCCCGCGCGGCTAGAGCAGGCCCGGCCCTTCAAGGACAATTCCCTTGCGCTATCAATCGACACGCGGTGAAGCCCCGGAATTGGGTTTCGAAGATGTTTTGCTCACAGGCCTCGCCCGCGATGGCGGCCTCTATGTTCCCACCCATTGGCCACAGCTTTCAGCCGACACCTTTCGGAAGTTGCGGGGCGCAAGCTACGAAGATGCAGCCTTTACGGTTTTGCATCCCTTTATCGGCGGCGCGGTTCCAGACGCTGAACTCAAATCCATGCTGGCCTCGGCCTATGGCGATTTCGGCCACCCCGCCGTTGCTCCTTTGAAACAACTCGACGACAATCACTGGCTGCTCGAACTGTTCCATGGCCCCACCCTGGCCTTCAAGGATGTGGCGATGCAGCTGCTGGCGCGGCTGATGGATGGGGCGCTCGCCAAGCGGGGCACTCGCGCAACGATCATCGGAGCCACATCGGGCGATACGGGCGGGGCTGCCATTGAGGCATTCAAGGAAAGCCGGCATGCTTCGATCTTCATTCTTCATCCCCATGGCCGCGTCAGCGATGTGCAGCGGCGACAGATGACGACAGTCAATTCCCCAAGCGTTCACAACATCGCGGTCGAAGGAAATTTCGACGACTGCCAGGCCATCGTGAAGGCCCTGTTCAACGATCACAAATTTCGCGACGATGTTAATCTTGCCGGCGTGAACTCGATCAACTGGGCGCGCATCATGGCCCAGATCGTTTATTATGTGACGGCGGCGATTTCTCTGGGCATTCCTGATCGGCCTATAAGTTTCTGCGTGCCCACGGGAAATTTCGGCGATATTTTCGCGGGCTGGGTTGCAAAACGCATGGGCCTTCCCGTTAATCGCCTAGTTCTTGCCGTTAACGTCAACGACATATTAGATCGAAGCCTTAAGACCGGGCGCTATGATACAAAGGGGGTTATTGCTTCCTCAAGCCCCTCTATGGATATCCAGGTCTCCAGCAACTTCGAGCGTCTGCTGTTCGAGGCCCATGGCCGCGACTCCGGGGCGGTGCGAGGCCTGATAGCAAGCCTGGTTCAATCGGGTGGCTTTCGAATTGACGACAGAGAACTCGATGTTATTATTAGAGAATTTGACTCTGGCATGGCCGGAGAGGCGGTCACGGCAGCCACCATCCGGGAGACATTGGCTGCAACCGGTGAACTTCTCGATCCCCACACGGCGGTTGGCTATGCCGTAGCCCGGAACCAAACTCCTTCTGCTTACCCCATGGTAACCTTGGCCACCGCCCACCCCGCGAAGTTTCCCGACGCCGTGGAGCGCGCCTGCGGCGTCAAACCCGGTTTACCACAGCGCCTGGGGCACTTGCTCAGCGCCCCGGAACGTTACACAGTGCTGCCCAACAGCAGCCAAGCCGTCCGGGACTTCATCAGGTCCACAAGGATGGCCTGAAAAAAGAGTAAGTCATGGGCGTCGGCGTCGAAATCACTCGCCTCTCGAACGGCATCAACGTGGTGACCCATCATATGCCGCATCTCGAGTCGGCGGCATTGGGAATCTGGGTCAAGGCCGGGGCTCGCGACGAGCGCCCCGAAGAAAACGGCATCGCGCACTTCCTTGAACACATGGCCTTCAAGGGCACCAAGCGCCGGACCGCCAAGGAAATCGCCGACGAAATCGAATCGGTGGGCGGTGAGATCAACGCTTCAACCAGCATGGAGACGACGACCTACTATGTCCGCGTCCTCAAGGAGGACTGGCTCTTGGCCCTCGATATCCTCGCCGACATTCTCACGGAATCGGTGATCGACCCCCAGGAGCTCGAACGCGAGCGCGATGTCATCCTGCAGGAAATCGCCGCAGCAAACGACCAGCCCGATGATCTCGTGTTCGAACTGGTGCAGGCCGCCTCCTTTGCCGACCATCCCCTCGGCCGCCCGATCCTTGGCACATCTGAATTGATCTCCCAATACACACGCGAGCAGATACTTGCCTGGCGGGACCGCAACTATTGGGGCACCCGCATGGTGGTAGCGGCCGCGGGCAACATCGAGCATAAGGCCTTCGCCGATGAAGCGGAGCGGCTGTTGGGCGGCATTGATGTGGGCCAGGAACCGCAGCGTGAGCCACCTACGTTTATTCCAACGGCCCAGACAGCGGACAAGCCGCTCGACCAAACCCATGTGGTCGTGGCGTTTGCAGCGCCCGGATACAAGGATCCGGATATCTATGTGCTGCAGGTTCTCTCAAGTCTTCTGGGGGGAGGCATGTCCTCGCGGCTTTTCCAGGAAGTGCGCGAGAAGCGCGGTCTCTGCTACAGCGTCTTCTCTTTCGGTTCCGCCTATGAAGATGGCGGGCAATTGTGCGTCTATGCCGCGACCTCGCCGGAGCACTCGCGTGAACTTATGGATATTACGTCGAATGTCATGCTCTCTGTCGCGGGCGAGGTAAGCGATGCCGAGATCGACCGGGCCAAAGCCCAGCTGAAGGCTAGCCTTGTGATGAACCTTGAAAGCGCCTCATCCCGTGCGGACCAGATCGCCCGCCAGTTCCTGGCCTTTGGCCATGTGCCAGATATCGCTACGCTGGTTGCAAAAATCGATGCGGTAACGGGAGAACAGGTGCGCGATCTTGCCGGGCGGCTTTTCAAGACCCGCATTCCCGCCTTCAGCGCCGTGGGCCAGCTCACGACTCTCTCACCCTATGAGACAATCGTCCAGCACTTTGCTTGATTTTGAGGGCACATGGCTTTTCTGAGATCGCCGTTTGCGCCCGAGCTTCCGCCGGTTCTCAAAAACGGCAAGGTGATGCTGCGCGCACCTGAAGCGAGTGACTACGAAAGCTGGGCGGGGCTTCGTCTTGCGAGTCGCGACTTTCTGGTTCCCTGGGAGCCACAATGGCCCTCGAACGATCTGTCGCGAACCTCCTTTAGGAGCCGGGTCAAACGTTATTGGCGCGATATCGAAGACGATGCCGCCTACCCATTCTTCATCTTCACAAACGATGGACGGACATTCTTGGGCGGCCTCACATTATCGAATGTGCGCCGCGGCGTCGCCCAGATCGCGACCTTGGGATACTGGGTCGGGGCGCCTTTCGCGCGTCAGGGTTATATGACGGCGGCCTTGCGGCTCGTCACGCCCTTTGCTTTTGAACACTTGCATTTGCACCGCATCGAAGCTGCTTGCCTTGCCGACAACAAAGCTTCGATCGCACTGTTGCAGCGCAATGATTTTGCACGCGAAGGCCTGGCCCGCCGCTATCTCAAAATCAATGGCCTGTGGCAGGATCATTTGCTTTTTGCCCGCCTCGCCGATAGCCGCTGAACCTTCACTTCCGCATCATTTCTTGCCAGTGAGACCCATGCGGCGCTACCAAAGAGCCATGAGTCGATATCGTAGCGCCGTCGGCGGCTTCGCGAGCCTACTGGGGTTCGCGATATGGTCCGCCTTGGTATTCTTCGCGCCGCTCTCCACTGCGCAGGCGGCAGAACTCGCCGATGTGGCGACAAGCGGCGCCCGCCTCGATCTCCGGCCCTATTTCGCCGCTCTCGAAACCGATCGGCGCGATGTTCCAATCGAGAAGCCGGGAAGCGTAACAGGCGCCAAGGATTTCATGATTCTGCGGGCCAAGGGGAAGGGTCCTACGTTCCGCTGGGTAGCCGGGGGCTTCACCAACAGCGGCAAGACCGCTCGCGATGTGGTGATCGCCATCGCCGACCAAGGTTTCGTTGGCTCCGGTATTTTTTGGCCTAAGCTCCCTGGGGAAAATATCGACAACATCACGACGGCGGGCGCTGCCACCCTTCAGCGTTTGTCGATCGCCGGCAAGCAGGCCTATGGCTTCACGCTGGAACCCGGCAAGACCATAGCCATTGCCTTCGAGATCGCCGGGCCGTCGCTTTCGGCGGTCACGCTATGGCAGCGCGGTGCCTTCGATGAGCAGAAGGATTATTTCGCATTCTTCCGCGGGTCGCTTCTCGGCATTGCGGTGCTCCTCGCCGTAGCCATGCTGGCGCTTTACGCGTTCAGATTCCGGCCGGTGTTCCTGGCTGCCAGCGGTTTCGCGGTGGCAAGCGTTGGCTTCATATTGCTCGAGGCGGGACACCTTCCAGCCATCTTCGCCGCGCTACAAATCCCTTGGCTCACGCTAGCCTTTGCCCGGGCTTTCATCGAAGGCTTGATGGCGGTGTTTCTTGTTCTCTATTTGATGACTGTTTTGGATTTGCGGCGTTTCGTTGCCGTTCTGGACAATGTGGCGCTTCTCCTGGGAGGGCTGGTTATAGCGGTTGCGGCGTCGAGCTTTCTACAGCCTCTGATCGCACCCGGCATTGCCCGCGCTATCTTTGGCGTGACCGCGCTGGGGGGGTTTATTCTCATCTTTTTCCTTTGGCGCCAGGGCGATGCCAAAGCCGAGGCGGCCCTTGTCTCCTGGTCGGCAATCCTGCTCTGGACCTTCGCGAGCCTCGTTGCCATTCTCGCGGATCCCCGAAGCACCGGACTTTCACCCGCCTTGCTCGCAGGGCTTTGCGCGGTCCTTGTCGTCATGGTTTTTACGCTGGTGCACCAGGCTTTCAGCAAGGGTTACTTGTCTCAGCATTTCTTTCGAGAGGCGGGGCGTCGCGCCTTGGCCCTGGCGGGTGCCCGCGCCTATGTCTGGGATTGGCAGCCCGAAGACAACGATCTCCACGTGGGCGAAGAGATCGAACGTGCCCTGGGGTTGCAGCCCGGGCTTCTGTGCGAAGGCGGCATCGATTCCTTTCTTGAATTCATGCACCCTACCGACCGCGCCGCCTATCTGACCGCTGTTGAAATCGCCGAGCAACAGGGCAATGGCGTGATCGAGGGGGAATTCCGTCTTCGTCATGGCGATGGGGACTATCGATGGTTTCAATTGCGCGGGCGCGGCATGCCGGGCGGTGGCCCACGGGCCATTCGTTGTATTGGGACGCTAACCGATGTGACGGCGGCCAAGCGAAGTGAACAGCGGCTTCTGACCGATGCGGTTTATGACGTCGTCACCGGCCTTCCCAATCGCGCCTTGTTCATAGACCGGGTGGCGCGCGCCCTGGCGGCTGCCGATGAGGCGGGACATGCCAACGTGCACATTCTCTTGGCTACCGTTGACCGCTTCAAAACGGTGAATGACGCGCTGGGCCATGCGGCGGGCGACGGCCTGTTGATGGTGATCGCACGCCGCCTCACCGCGGAAATCGGACCGAACGACAGCGTGGCTCGCCTGCCGGGCGGGCAGTTTGCCATTCTCTGCGTGCCGCCGGACTCTGGCCGCGCCATGGCTACCTTCGCCAAGGCGGTGGCCAAGGCCATTGCGCAGCCGATTACTCTCGATTCCCAGGAGATATTCCTCACGGCCTCGATTGGCATGGCGCATAACCGCGAACCGGGCC
>JBGTNZ010000284.1:0-4443 GCA_041742805.1 Aestuariivirga sp. | reverse complement strand
GGTCGCCGAAGGAGGGCACCGGCGCATTGTGCCATGAGGGTTCAGCGGCCCGTTGTGCAAGGCGGAACGCGACCAGACGCGGGCACAGCGGACAATCGCGTGGGGGCTCAGCCTGGATCACCGGCTCGAGGCCGGTGATGGAGAGAGTGGGTGACATCAAATATCGGCGAAGTCCTCGAAGCTGTCCTTCGGCGGCGCCATGACGCCGTAACCCCGGTCGCGCTGGCGGTTCTCGCGTTCGGCGGGATCGCGGCCCACCTCGTCGCGCAGATCGGCGAGGTCGATGAACTGGTCGGTCTGGCGGCGCAAATCATCGGCGATCATCGGCGGGCGCGTGGTGAGCGTTGAGATCACGGTCACGCGGCGGCCCTTGGCTTGCACCGCAGCCACGAGCGAGCGGAAATCGCCGTCGCCGGAGAACAGCACGATGTGGTCGAGATTGTCGGAGAGCTGCATGACGTCGATGGCCAGCTCCATGTCCATGTTGCCCTTGATCTTGCGCCGGCCCATGGAGTCGGTGAATTCCTTCGCCGGCTTGGTCATGACCTTGTAGCCATTGTAGTCGAGCCAATCGATGAGCGGCTTGATCGGCGAATATTCGGCATCGTCGAGGAGTGCCGTGTAATAAATGGCGCGGATCAGGCGCGAGCGCTTGCGGAAGAAGCCGAGGAGGCGCTTGTAGTCGAAATCGAAGCCCAGAGTCTTGGCGGTTGCATAGAGATTGGCGCCATCGATAAACAGGGCAACGCGTTCGTCCTGATAAAAGTTCATCGCTCAAATCTCCGGAAGAAGTAATGACCCGTTCTATTCTTAGCTCCACCTACGCTCAAGTGAAATCATGATCCTGG
Source organism: Aestuariivirga sp. (assembly GCA_041742805.1). Classification (GTDB taxonomy): domain Bacteria; phylum Pseudomonadota; class Alphaproteobacteria; order Rhizobiales; family Aestuariivirgaceae; genus Aestuariivirga. The sequence goes on along the minus strand of JBGTNZ010000284.1, from coordinate 3,595 downwards.
TGGCGCTTGGCAGCAACCGCGCCGGACCTTGGGGAAGCCCCCGGCAAACGGTCGAGCGGGCTTTGCTTGAACTCGATCGTGACGGCCTGAAGCTCGAGGGCGCCTCGCGGCTTCTCGTGTCCGCGCCATTGGGACCCATCGAGCAGCCGCCCTTCGTCAACGCCGTGGCGATGATCGCCACGCAACTAACGCCCCAAGCCCTCATGGAAAAGTTGCATGAGATCGAACGGAGTGCCGGCCGCCGCCGTAATGTGCGCTGGGGACCGCGCACGCTTGATCTCGATCTTCTCGATTATCACAGCGTGATCCAGGATGAACCGGGAAGCCTCGTTCTTCCCCATCCGGGCATGGCGGAGCGGGTCTTTGTGTTGAAGCCCCTGGCCGAGCTGGCGCCATCGTGGATTCATCCGGTGTTGCAAGAGAGCGCGGCGGCGCTTCTTGGCAAGCTCGATCAGGCGGGCGAGGGGGCGGAGATTTAATTCCGAATTAACCTGCATCCGGCCATCCTCCAGTCGTTAAGGTGGGTAGCGTATGAATAATCGTGTTTGGGCTGTCATGCTGCTGGGCGTCGCGTTGGCCACAGCGCCAGCCAGCGGAGCCAGGCAGAAATCCTTCCAGATTTTTGGCGGCATGATCGGGGGTGAGAGGCAGGAGTCGTTCCTCGGCCGGCCATCGCTGGATGAGCTTCGGCACAAGACGGTGGCGCTCTCCACGGGCTATGAGCGCGGCACCGTCATTGTCCGCACCGGCGAACGCAAACTTTATTACGTGTTGTCCGGCAGCGAAGCCATCGAATACCACGTGGGCGTCGGCCGCGAAGGCTTCACCTGGACGGGCACCAACCGGATTACCAAAAAGTCCGAATGGCCCGACTGGCGTCCGCCGCGCGAAATGATCGAGCGCGAAGCGGCTCGTGGCCGCCATATCCCGAAACACGTGCGGGGCGGCGCCCATAATCCTCTTGGAGCCCGCGCCATCTATATCGGCGATACGCAATTTCGCATTCACGGAACGACCGAACCATGGAGCATCGGCCTCGCTGTCTCCTCCGGCTGCATCCGCATGATGAATGAAGAGGTGATCGACCTCTATAATCGTGTGGCGATAGGTGCCGTGGTCGTGGTGGAGTAGGGCCTATACTTTTGCTTGCCTTCTATTTTGTCATCCCCGGGCTTGTCCCGGGGACCCATTTGTCAACTCGCTCTATCATCCAAGCGGAGCGATGGGTCGCCGGAATAAATCCGGCGATGACAATAAGGGTGGATTTGCGCTTCCGTTTATCCCGCGATCTTTTGCAGTCCTGAGATCAGCAACGCCGGATCAATGTCCGCAACCGGCATTGGCTTGCCGAAATAATATCCCTGACCTTCAATGCAGCCGAGATCGCGGAGGATGGCAAGTTCCTCATCGCTCTGGAGGCCTTCGGCCGAGACGCGGATATTCAGGCTATGGCCGATGGCCAGAATGGCGCGCACGATGGCGGCGTTGTGCGGCGCTGCGCCCAATCCGCGCACGAAGGACTGGTCGATCTTGATTTTGTCGAAGGGATATTTCTGCAGATAGCTAAGGCTGGAGTAGCCGGTGCCGAAATCATCCATGGCGATGCGGGCGCCGAGGCTGCGCAAGGCCTTGAGCGCGATCAACGGTTCGTTCGCCTGATCCAGCAGCACAGTTTCCGTGATTTCCAGTTCCAGCCGATTGGGATCCAGGCCTGACACGGTGAGCGCGCGCTGCACGGTGCCGATGATGTTGCCATGCTTGAACTGATCCGCGGAGAGATTGACGGCAACGGTCAAGGGCTTCCGCCATGCCGTTGCATCCCGGCAGGCCTGCTCGAGAACCCAGGCGCCAATCGGCACGATCAATCCTGTGTCCTCGGCCATGGGGACAAACTCCGATGGCGGAACGAGACCCCGGTCAGGGTGCTGCCAGCGCACCAAGGCTTCAAACCCCAAAGTATCCCTGGTGCGTATGTTGGCGATGGGTTGGTAGTAGAGAACGAGCTCACGGTTTTTCAGCGCGGTACGCAAATCCAGTTCGAGAGCGCGCTTGGTCAGCAAGTGAAGTTGCATTTGCGGCTCAAAGTGGCGGAAGGTGCCGCGGCCATCGGCCTTGGCGCGGTAAAGCGCCAGATCGGAATTTTTCAGAAGCGATGCGCTGTCGTTCCCGTCCTCGGGCGCGCGGGTGATGCCGACACTGGCGCCGACATTGATGCGGTGGCCGCCAACCTCGAAGGTTTCCGTCATAGCGGCCACCAGCCGGTGGGCCAGCAAATCGATATTATAGGAGTCTTCGGCGGATTCCTGAATGATGGCGAACTCATCGCCGCCGAGCCTGGCCACGATGTCATTACGGCGCACGCATTTCTTGAGCCGCTCGCTGGCCGCGATGATAAGCCCGTCACCGACGGGATGGCCGAGTGAATCATTGACCGTCTTGAAATGATCGAGATCGAGCAACAGCAGTGCGAATCCCGTGCCGGTAGCGGCGGTCCGCCGCAAGGCACCGTCCAGCTGTTCATGGAACAGCATGCGGTTGGGGAGCCCGGTCAATGAATCATGGTGCGCCAGATGATGGATGTGCTGCTCGTGGCGGTTTCTCTCGGTGCTGTCGATGACCGCCGCCAGCGCCGACTTGCGGCCGCGATAATCCAGCGGCCGCGAGAACACCGATGCCATGAACGTGCTGCCATCCGCCTTCCAGTGCATCATATCGCGGTCGCCGATGGTGTGGCCCTTGGATGCGCGGATGAAGGCCTCGGCATCCTCGCGGGCTTCCGGCGGCCTTATGTCGAGCGCCGTCATGCTCAGGAACTGCTCTTTGCTGAAACCATAGTGATCCACTGCCGCTTCGTTGACGGCGAGAAATGCCAGGGTTTCGAGATCGACGACCAGCATCGGCAGGGGATTGCTGTCAAACATCAGGCGGAAGGATTCTTCGCGTTGCTTGACATCGGTGATATCGATGCGAATGCAGATGGCGCCACCCTCGGAGGTTTCGCGCTGATCGTAACGCATGTAGCGCCCGTCGCGGAATCTGTGTTCGGAGCTGCCGCGTTTGGTGCGGTGGTCGGCCAGGCGCTTGGCGATCCATTCATCGATGTCGATGCCTTCGAGATCTTCCGGGTTACGGGAGTTCGTGAAGCTGGCGCGCAGGATTTCCTCATAGGTGATGCCGGGCCTGAGTAACGGCGCAATCTCTGGGAACAGTTCGGCGTAGCGCTGGTTCCACAGGATATAGCGGTCATCGGCGTCCATGAAGACGATGCCCTCGGGGAGGAGATCGATGGCTTCGCGCAGACGGCCATGGGCCGCTTCGGCCAGTTTGAAAGCCGTTTGCTCCTTGACCTTGGATTCCGCGAGGATGGTGGTCATGCGCCGGAGCTCGAGCCGGTCAACCGTGATGCGCGCCAGGCTTTGCAGAATAGCTCCCTGTTGCACGGTAAGGGGCGCCCGCGGCTTGGTGTCGAGGACGGCCAGAGTTCCGAGCTTGAAGCCATCGGAGTCGACGAGAGCAACACCGGCATAGAAGCGCACGTTCAGTTGACCGGCAACGAAGGGATAACCGGCAAAACGGGGATCGACCCGGGCATCGG
>JBGTNZ010000283.1:0-16779 GCA_041742805.1 Aestuariivirga sp. | reverse complement strand
GGTCCCACCTTGCTCCGCAAATAGCTGGCCGGAAATCCACCGCCCACATTGAGCTTGGCAATGGTGATATCGGCAGTTTTAGCGATCCGCGCCGCCGCCTCGATGTGGCGCGCATAGGTCTTGGGTTCCAGCGCCTGCGAGCCCGGATGAAAAGTCAGCATGGGTTTGAAGCCGCGCGCCACCGTATCCTTTAGCAGCTCAACGCAGATGTGATCGGGTGCTCCAAATTTGGTGGAAAAGTCATGGGCTGATGAGGTGCGTTCGCGCGGCAGCACGAGACGGACGGCGATCTCAATATCCTTGTCGCCGCCGGCGATATCGCCGATCTTCGCCAATTCCTCGCGCGAGTCCACCGCAAAACGCCGGCATCCGTAAATCTTGTAAGCATCCGCGATCTCGCGGCGCGATTTCACCGGATTGTGGTAATGGAGAATGGCCTCCGGCGAGACGGCCCGCACCGCCGCCATTTCATGCACCGAGGCCACATCCCAATGGCGAAGGCCAGCCTCCGCCAGCGTCGTCAGCACGGGCAACGACGAATTTGATTTCACCGCAAAGCTCACCGTACCGGGAAAGCCCGTCATAAATCTCTCCGCCCGGGCCCTGAGTTGGCCTGCGCTGAAGCAAAACAGCGCTTCTTCCGGCGCCAGGGTTCTGGCGACGTCGAGAGCATCTGCGAAGCGCTGCGGCGCCGGATCGGGGGTGGCGCGAAGCGCCGGGGCAGGGTTCATGATATCCTCCGTAAAGGGTGTTGCTCGATACCATATGGCGCTATGCTGGAATATGACAAACTCATCGGCCATCTTGCCGCCAAAGCTTGATTGCAAATTCAGATCCCTGATTCCACGAGGAGTTGCGATGCGTAAATTAACCGGACTAGCGGCGGCATTTCTGGTGTTATCGGCGTGGAGCTTGGCTCTCGCCGAGACCCTCGTGCCGCGTTCGGCAGCCTCGATGCAGCTATCCTTTGCGCCGGTGGTGAAGACCACGGCTCCCGCTGTGGTTAACGTCTATGCCAAGCGCATCGTGGCCCAGCGCGATCAGAGCCTGCTGGCCGATCCCTTTTTTCGCCGCTTCTTCGGCAACGACGGATCATTCGGACGGCCCCGCGAGCGCGTCCAGAATTCGCTAGGCTCCGGCGTCATCGTCGGCCCTCAAGGCCTCATCGTTACCAACAACCACGTCGTGATGGGCGGCACCGATATTCGTGTCGTGCTGGCTGACAAACGCGAGTTCGAGGCGAAGCTCCTGCTCACCGATGAACGAACCGACCTTGCCGTTCTCAAGATCGAAGCGGCGGATGAGGACCTTCCCGCCCTGCCGCTGGGTGATTCCGATTCCCTTGAAGTGGGCGATCTGGTACTTGCCATCGGCAATCCTTTTGGCGTGGGGCAAACCGTGACGAACGGCATCGTCTCTGCGCTGGCGCGAACCCAGGTCGGCATTTCCGATTATCAGTTCTTCATCCAGACGGATGCCGCCATCAACCCCGGTAACTCCGGTGGCGCTCTCGTCAACATGGCGGGCGAGCTCGTCGGCATCAACACGGCGATCTTTTCCCGCTCCGGCGGCTCCATCGGCATCGGTTTCGCAATTCCAGTGAACATGGTGAGGACCGTGGTGCAATCGGCCGAAACCGGCAAGGCGGTGAAGCGCCCATGGCTCGGCGTCGAGCTTCAGGATGTTACCCAGGAGATCGCCGATAGCCTCGGTTTTGCGCGTCCTGAAGGGGCGCTGGTTGTTAGTTTGCATCCGGACAGTCCCTTGGCAAAAGCCGGATTGCGCCGGGGCGATGTGGTGTTGGCGCTAGAGGGAAGACCCGTAGAGAACGCCCGCGAACTAGGGTACAGGGCCGCGACGTCGGCCGTTGGCTCCGTGCAGATCGTCGAATATCAGCGCGGCGGCACGCGCACGGAAATCAGCATCACGCTGACCTCTGCGCCTGAAACGACGGCCCGCGAAGAAACACTTATCGAGGGCGAGAATCCTTTAGCCGGCATGGTCGCCACCAATCTTTCGCCAGCCGTCGCTGATGAATTGGGCCTTAAGGCGGATGCTACCGGCGTTGCGGTCGCGGATATCAAAGGCGGACCGGCGCGGCGCTTTTTGCGCAAGGGCGATGTGATCCTCGAGGTCAACGGCACAATGATCGGCAACGTCGCCATATTGCAGCAAGCCTTGGGCACGGGCGAAGGCTATTGGCGGATCGCGGTCAATCGCGGCGGGCGCATCCTGAAGCTCGCCGTCGGCGGCTGATGGCCAATCTCTTCGAGGCCGCGGGGCTGGGCAACGACGCGCCTCGTCCCTTGGCCGACCGCCTGCGCCCGCAAAAACTTTCGGAAGTGGTGGGACAAGATCATTTGGCAGGCACCGATGGCGTGCTCACCCGCATGCTGGCGGCGGGCCGCATTCCATCGATCATTTTCTGGGGACCGCCCGGCACCGGCAAGACCACCATCGCGCGCTTGCTGGCAGGGGAAACCGGATTAGTATTCGAACAGATGTCGGCCGTGTTCTCCGGCGTTGCCGATTTGAAGAAGGCTTTCGAGCAGGCCCGCATCAGGCGCGAGCAGGGCCGCGGCACCTTACTGTTCGTCGATGAAATTCATCGCTTCAACAAATTCCAGCAGGATTCCTTCCTGCCCTATGTCGAGAACGGCACCATCACCCTGGTTGGCGCGACAACCGAAAATCCATCATTCGAACTGAACGGCGCTCTGCTCTCGCGCTGCCAGGTGCTGGTCCTGAACCGGCTCGATGCCGCAGCGATGAATGCCTTGATCGGCCGCGCCGAAATGTTTGAGAAGCGCGCACTCCCGGCGGATGCGACGGCGCGCGAGGCCCTGATCGCCCTGGCTGACGGCGACGGCCGCTATATCTTAAACCTCGTGGAGGAAATTTATGCCGCGATCCCCGAAGGCGCCGCATCTCTGACACCGGAGACCCTGATTAAGACCGTGCAAAAGCGCATGCCGCTTTACGACAAAGCGGCCGACGGCCATTACAATCTGATTTCCGCGCTGCATAAATCCGTGCGGGGCTCCGACCCGGACGCGGCACTCTACTACCTCGCGCGCATGCTGGTGGCCGGCGAAGACCCTCTGTATCTGACGCGCCGCCTCGTGCGCATGGCGATCGAGGATGTGGGGCTTGCCGATCCGCAGGCGGTGCAGCAAGCGCTCGCCGCCAAGGATGCCTTCGATTTCCTGGGAAGCCCCGAGGGCGAACTCGCCCTGGCCCAAGCCACCGTCTATATCGCCACCGCGCCAAAATCGAACGCCCTCTACACCGCCTTTAAAACGGCAACGGGGCGGGCCAAAGAAACAGGCTCGCTGTCGCCTCCAAAGATCATCCTCAACGCTCCGACCAAACTGATGAAGCAGCAGGAATACGGATCCGGCTACCGATACGATCACGATGAGCCCGATGCCTTCTCAGGCCAGAATTATTTCCCCGATGGCATGACTCGGGAACGTTACTACGATCCCCCCGGCCGTGGCTTCGAGCATGAAGTAAAAAAACGCCTCAACCGCTGGGCAAAGCTCAGGAAAGAGAGGCAGGATTAGAAAGGCTTCTCACCGAGGTTCTCGAAGAACCGCAGGAGATAACCATCGGGATCCTGAACCACGAACTGGCGGTTTCCCGTTTGATTGTCTCCCACGCGGTACCAGGCATCGTAAAGCTCCCGGTACAACGGCCAGCCCACGCTCTTCAATGCGCTTAACAACGGTTCGGTCGATGCAACCTCAATCTGAAGATTGATGCCGCGGCCATAAGGTTTTTCCATAGGACCGGTGAGCCACGGCTCAGCGCTCTGCTCAATCATGATTTGCGCGCCGCCCAGATCGAGATAGGAAAAATTGTTCTCGGGCCGATCGTAGAGGACGGAAAATCCAAGGATGTCCACATAGAAGCGGCGGCTGCCGGCAAAGTTTGTGACCAGCAATTCGGGGACGACTTTGGCGAAGTTCATGTTCTCTTCCTGTGGAATATGGAGTGCGCATCAGCCATAGTTATAGCGGCAGGCCATCACAATGATCGCGACGACCGTATCACCAACGCGGACGATGCGGAAGATTCCAATTGCCGCCGTGTTACGGAGCCGGAATTGCCGTGATGATCGCAGCGCCTAGCTTCTTTTGCATCGCTGCGTTCAGCAACCCTTGATACAAGCCGTGAACATGCTCGTATCCCTGTTGGCTGGCTGTATTGGTGATCTTGTCGCGTGCCCGTTCAATCTTGTCTACCAAGCTCGTATACCAGCCGATGTAGGCATCATGAATCTCAAGTATGTCGGGCGCCTGCCATCCAGTACTTGTCATGCGCTCTCTCACCTCCGAGAGCCGCAGTGGATTGGGAAGGAAAGGCTCCCCTGCGTCCATCAAAGGCTCGTCCTGGTAACCTCCACGGTCGACATGATCGAAGATGATCATTTGGGTATGCGGTTGAGCGATCTTGAAGAGAGCAGCAAGGGCCTTGGACTGGTCTTTGAAGCAGTAATACGAGTTGAACATGCACACAATGTCCGGACGTTCATCCACGCGTTGGTCAACGTCGCAGACATCGCATACCAGGAATCCAACATCTGGATAGTTTTGCCGTGCGGCTCTTATGGATTCTGCTTCAATGTCTATGCCAACCACTCGCCCCCAACCATTCTTGTGGAGATAGTCAGCCGTTCCGCCTCGCCCGCAACCAGCGTCCAGGATGACGCGGCGCGCATTTTTTTCAACGCCCAACATGGAAAGTTCTATCGCTTCTTCCTCGCCGGCGTGTGCGTAGTCTCCTTCTCTGACGAGAGAGAGAATTCTCTGTCCAAGATAGGAGTTCATTGAAAACCGATCGCTCACCTCGAGGCCCCCACCGATCTTAGTGCCCGCTCCGGCTCTTTCTGATCGCAAGGATATAAGTGAGGTTTCGATCAGGAGCGCCATGGCGATCTTTCCGCTTCCTATGGCCCGTATGCAACCTGCTACTCAAGTCACCACCCAATCGGCTTGCCATCGCGGAAGAAGCCGCCGCTGTGTCCACCCGGCGCAAGCGTTGCCGCCCACACGATGCCGGAAGCGCCTTGCTCGGCGTTGCGCGGGGCGTTGGCGCCGCCCATGTCCGTCTTTACCCAGCCGGGGCAGACGGAATTGACCATGATGCCGCGCGCTTTGAGTTCCTGCGCCAGCGTGCGGGTCAGCACATTGAGGGCTGCCTTCGAGGCGCGGTAACCGAAATAGCCCGAGCCCATCTCCGAAAACGCGCCCATGCCCGAGGAAACATTGACCACCCGTGCGTTTTGGGCCAGCAGCGGCGCCATGGCTTTGACGAGCCGCCACGGCCCGATAGTGTTGACCATGATGGTATCGACCACTTCCTGGTCGCCGGCGCCCAGACTCGTTGCGCCCCTGCCGGAATAGGCGCCGCTGGTTTCCGGCAGGATGCCGGCGGCGTTCACCAACACATCGACGGTTCCCAGCGATTTAGCCCATTCGCCAAAGCCCGCGATGGAGCGCGCCGAGGCCATGTCGATCGCCTTTGGCTGCACATCATAGCCGTGCTCCTTCAGCGACGCCGACGCATCACTCAGCCGCTTCTTGTCCTTTGCAGCGATGACAAGGCGATAGCCAATCCCGCCCAGTTGCCGCGCCGTTTCGTGCCCGAGCCCCCGCGAGCCGCCGGTGACGACGGCAAGCGGCGTTCTCATGGCCGCTTGGCGTCGATGCTCCAGGGACCAGCGCCAGCTGCTGCGAGATAAAGGAATACGAAGCAGAACATGATCGCCAGTTCGCCGCCATTATTGAGCGGATGGAATCCCTGCGGCGCATGGACCATGAAATAGGCCACCGCCATGAACCCCGCGAGAACAAAGGCCGCAAACCGCGTAAAGAGCCCGAGGACGATGAGCGCGCCGCCAACGAGTTCCAGAGTGCCGGTAACGATGGTCATCGTGTCCATGGCGCCGGGCGCCGGAGTCATCTGAGTGACCGGAAAGCCCAGGAATTTCGTGGTGCCGTGCGCCAGAAACAGAAGTCCCGTCATGATGCGCAGGATCGACAGCAGCGGGCCGGACCAGGAGGCGGGGATAATGCCGGTGTTCATGGGAGCGTTGCCTTCTTGTTGGGTGGAAGCGGTGATGCTTTTACATCGATCAAGGATACGTAGTAAAGGCTGTTACAGTATTGTTGACATTAGCTAACAGATTAGCTAAGTTCATGCCATGACCGTCGTCACCATACATAAAGCGAAGACCGAACTCTCCAAGCTCCTCAAGCGCGTCGAGGCCGGCGAGGAAATCATCATCGCCAGAGGCGACAAGCCCGTGGCGAAGATCGTTCCGGCTGAACCCCCTGCAAAAAAGCCGCGCGTTCCCGGTGCTTGGAAAGGCAAGTTCACCCTTCCGGACTCTTTCTTCGATCCGCTGCCTGAAGAAGAGTTGGCCGCTTGGGAAGGCAGCTATGAAGGCCCTGTTTGATACGCACGCGCTGGCTTGGTGGTTGCTCAAGGATGAGCGGTTACCGGTAAAGGTCTATTCATTGGTGGCTGATCCGGAGAATCAGATCTGGGTTAGTTCCGTTTCGGCTTTTGAAATGGCGACGAAGTTCCGCATTGGCAAATGGCCGGGCATCGGTGAACTTGCAAGAAACTTCGAAATAGCAATCCGGGCAGAAAACTTTATGCTGCTTCCTGTGAATGTTTTGCACGCAACGCGCGGAGGATTGCTGGAAGGTGCGCACCGCGACCCCTTCGACCGTCTTCTCGCCGCGCAATCAATTGTAGAGGGCATGCCATTGGTAACGAGCGATTCGGCGTTCAAGGCGTTTGGTGTGGAGGCGGTCTGGTGAGGTTAGCCAGAATCCGGTGTTTATGCTGGAGGATAGACCGTCAAATAAATCTGCAGCCCCAATCCCAATAGCATCACAACAGTAAGCGCAACAATTAATTGAGTGAGCCGAATCTGAGCTGATTTATTCCGCAGCTTCCTTCTTCCCGCGCCGGAGAACGTCCTTCAGATACTGCCCCGTATAGCTCCGCTTCTCCCGCGCGACATCCTCCGGTGTTCCGGCCATCACGATTTCGCCGCCGCCGTCGCCGCCTTCGGGGCCGAGGTCGATGATCCAGTCGGCGGTCTTGATGACTTCGAGGTTGTGCTCGATTACCACCACCGTATTTCCCTGATCCACCAATTCGTGCAGCACTTCGAGGAGCTTTTTCACATCGTGGAAGTGCAGGCCGGTCGTCGGCTCATCCAGCAGATATAAAGTCCGCCCCGTGGCCCGCCGCGAAAGTTCCTTGGCCAGCTTCACGCGCTGGGCTTCGCCGCCCGAGAGCGTGGTGGCCTGCTGGCCCACATGAATGTAACCCAAACCCACGCGCTCCAGCGTCACCATCTTTTCGCGCACGCTCGGCACGGCGCGGAAGAATTCCGCCGCTTCCGCCACCGTCATGTCGAGCACCTCGGCGATCGACTTGTCCTTGAACTTGATCTCCAGGGTCTCGCGATTGTAGCGCTTGCCGTGGCATTCATCGCAGGTGACATAAACGTCCGGCAGGAAGTGCATCTCGATCTTGATGACGCCGTCGCCCTGGCAGGTCTCGCAGCGCCCGCCCTTCACATTGAACGAAAAGCGTCCCGGCCCGTAACCCCGCGCCTTGGCCTCCGGCAATCCGGCGAACCAATCGCGGATCGGCGTGAAGGCGCCGGTATAAGTCGCGGGGTTGGAGCGGGGCGTCCGCCCGATGGGCGATTGATCGATGTCGATGATCTTGTCGAGCATCTCCAGCCCATCGATCCGGTCGTGCTCCAAGGGCTGCTCGCGTGAGCCCATGAGCTTGCGCGCCGCCGCGCGATAGACCGTGTCGATCAGCAGCGTAGATTTGCCGCCGCCAGAAACGCCGGTGACGCAGGTGAACACCGCCAGCGGAATTTCCGCCGAGACATTCTTTAGATTGTTGGCTCGCGCCCCCTGGATGCGGATCGAGCGCCCCTTGTCCCATCTGCGCCGGAACTGGGGCAGGGGCACTTGCTGAAAGCCCGTGAGATACTGGCCCGTAAGCGAATTCGGATTGGCCATAATTTCAGATGGCGTGCCTTGCGCAATTACCTGACCGCCATGGACGCCAGCAGCCGGGCCGATATCCAGCACGAAATCCGCCTGCCGTATCGCTTCCTCATCGTGCTCAACCACGATCACCGTGTTGCCGAGATCGCGAAGATGAACCAGCGTTTCCAGAAGCCTAGCATTGTCGCGCTGGTGCAGGCCGATAGAGGGCTCGTCCAGCACATAGAGTACGCCCGTAAGCCCCGACCCAATCTGCGACGCCAAACGGATGCGCTGGCTTTCGCCGCCGGACAGTGTGCCCGAGGTGCGCGACAGGTTGAGATAATCCAACCCCACATCGGCAAGAAATTTCAAACGCTCGCGAATTTCCTTCAAAATGCGCGCAGCAATTTCCTGTTCCTTAGGTTTCAGCTTCGCCGATAGCTCGCTGTACCATCTGTTCGCCTCGCGGATCGACAATTCCGAAACCTCGCCGATATGCTTGCGATCGATCTTCACGCAAAGCGCCTGGGGCTTCAGCCGATAACCGCTACACGCCTCGCATGGATGATCCGACTGGTAGCGCGCCAGCTCCTCGCGCATCCATTGCGAATCGGTCTCGCGCCAGCGCCGCTCGATATTGCCGATGACGCCTTCAAAAGGTTTCCGGGTCTTGTACGAGCGGATGCCATCGTCATAGGTGATGGAGATTTCCTCCTCGCCCGTGCCGGACAGGATGGCTTCGCGCGCCTTCTTCGGCAGATCGCGCCACGGCGTCGTCATCGAGAACTTATAGTGTTTGGCCAGCGCCTGAAGCGTTTGCGTATAGTAGGGCGACGTATTGCCCGTCTTGGCCCAGGGCAGGATGGCGCCCTCGCGCAGCGACAGCGAGGTATCCGGCACCACCAGATCGGCCTCGAATTTCAGTTCCGTGCCCAGCCCATCGCAGGTCGGGCAAGCGCCGAAGGGGTTGTTAAATGAGAACAGCCGCGGCTCGACTTCGTCGATAGTGAAGCCGGAAACGGGACAGGCGAAACGCGTGGAAAATAGCATTCGCTCGTGCGTATCGTTTTTCGATTTATTGGCGCCAGCCTCCGAGGTCGCGGAAGCGGGCAGGGGCCTGTCGGTGAACTCCGCCACCGCCAGCCCATCGGCGAGCTTCAGCGCCGTCTCGAAGCTATCGGCAAGCCTGGTGCCAAGATCGGCGCGCACCGCCAGCCGGTCCACCAGCACATCGATGTCATGCTTGAATTTCTTGTCCAGTGCCGGCACCGCGCCGATTTCATAGAACACGCCGTCGACCTTGACGCGCTGAAAACCCTTCTTCTGCAGATCGGCCAGTTCCTTGCGATATTCGCCCTTCCGTCCCCGCACGATCGGCGCCAGCAGATAAAGCCGCGTGCCCTCCGGAAGCTCCAGCGTCCGGTCCACCATCTGGGTGACCGTCTGGCTCTCGATAGGAAGCCCGGTCGCCGGCGAATAGGCAATGCCGATGCGCGCGAATAGCAGTCGCATGTAATCGTAGATTTCGGTCACCGTCCCCACGGTAGAGCGAGGATTGCGGCTCGTCGTCTTTTGCTCGATGGAGATGGCTGGCGATAGCCCGTCGATTTGGTCCACATCCGGCTTCTGCATCATCTCGAGGAATTGCCGCGCATAGGCCGACAGCGATTCGACATAGCGCCGCTGCCCCTCGGCATAGATCGTATCGAAGGCGAGCGATGATTTTCCCGACCCGGAAACGCCCGTAAACACGATCAATTTATCGCGCGGCAATTCCACGGAGATATTTTTCAGGTTGTGCTCGCGCGCTCCCTGTATGGATATGATTTTCTTGTGTTCGGCCATGGAATGTGACTAGATCAAAACGTGAACATGAGCAAGGAGTCGAACCTTGCGGGGGCTGGCGGTCATATGGTGTCAGTAGCACGAAATTATCCACGGCGAAGTGACGCAACAAAAATCGAAGTGCTGCGCGCCACCTTCGGCTATGAAAGCTTCCGCCCCGGCCAGGAAGCCATTGTCGACAGCCTGCTGGCGGGCCGCAACGTTCTGGCGGTTATGCCCACGGGCTCCGGCAAATCCCTGTGCTATCAGGTGCCGGCATTGGTCAGGGGCGGCCTTGCCATCGTCGTGTCGCCGCTCGTTGCCCTGATGCAGGATCAGGTGGCGGCCTTGAAACTCGCCGGTGTCGCCGCCGAAACCATCAATTCATCTGCCTCAAGGGAGGATAATATCGCGATCTGGCGGCGCGTGGCCGAGGGCTTCGTGCGCATTCTTTATCTGGCGCCCGAACGGCTGATGACCGAGCGCATGATCGCTGCCCTGCAAAAGCTCGACGTCACGCTGATCGCTGTCGACGAAGCCCATTGCATCTCGCAATGGGGCGCTTCGTTCCGTCCCGAATATGATGCGCTCCGCAACTTGCAGACGGCCTTTCCCGGCGTTCCCATCGGCGCATTCACGGCAACCGCCGACGAGGCCACGCGCCGCGACATCGCGAAGAAACTATTCAGCGGGGCGGCCGATGTTTTCGTGGCGGGTTTCGACCGCCCCAATATCAAGCTCGCGGTAGCCGCCAAGGCCAATACCAAGAAGCAACTGCTGGAATTCCTTGAGGATCACCCGGGAGCAAGCGGCATCGTCTATGCCCTGTCCCGCAGAAGCGTCGAGAAGATCGCGGCCTTTCTGGTGGGTAAAAGCTATCGCGCTGTCCCCTATCACGCCGGGCTGAGTGCCGCGCAACGCGCCGAGAGCCAAAATCTCTTCATGACGGAGAAGGGCGTCATCGTCTGCGCCACCATCGCCTTCGGCATGGGCATCGACAAATCCGACGTGCGCTTTGTCTTCCATGCCGATTTGCCGGGAACGCTCGATGCCTATTACCAGGAGATCGGCCGCGCCGGCCGCGATGGCGGCCCCGCCGACGCCCACATGGTCTTCGGCCTTCAGGATATCGCCATGCGCCGGCAATTCATCAACGATGAGGAGGGCGGCGATGAGCGCCGCCGCCGCGAACACAAGCGCCTCGACGCGCTGGTGGCCTATTGCGAAGCGCCAAGCTGCCGCCGCCAATCCCTGCTCGGCTATTTCGGCGAGGCTGCGGATGGTTGTGGCAATTGCGATGTCTGCCTCAATCCCGCCGAGACCGTCGATGGCACGGACGAAGCGCGCATGATTTTCGAAACCATGCAGCTCACCGGCAACCGTTTCGGCGCCGTCCATATCGTCGATATACTCACCGGCAAGGCCAACGACCGGGCCGTCGCGTTAAAGCACACGGAGCTTCCTGTCTTCGCCTTGGGCAAGAACCGCAGCCGCACCGAATGGCAATCCCTCATCCGCCAGCTTGTCGGCGGCGGCTACCTGACGCTCGATGTGGCGGGCCATGGCGGGCTGTCCATAGGCGCCAAGGGCAGGGCTCTGCTGCGAGGCGAGGAGGAATTCCGCTACCGCCGCGACATGATCCGCGAAGGAAGGAAATCCCGGCAGACCGCGGCGCCGGCCCCAGTTTCCGCCGATCCTCGCGATGAAGCGTTGCTGCTCCAGCTTAAGGCGCTGCGCCTGAAACTCGCCCGCCAGCGGCAAGTTCCCGCCTATGTGATCTTCCCCGACCGGAGTCTTATCGACATGGCCGCCCGGGCGCCGCTCACTCACGGGGAGTTCGGTGAAGTCCATGGCGTCGGCGCCGCCAAGCTCGAGCAATTCGGCGACATTTTTATCAGCGAGATACGCACCTTCAACGCCTCGATCTAATTCCCCGCATGATGGGTGGTCGAGATGTAACTCTCGTCTTCTTGCCCACCGCGCTCGAATTTGAGGAAGTCGTAATAGCCGCAGTGGCCTTCACCCGGAAACACGCGGCACGTGGAAGGCCGTGCTTCATAGATGGTGCAATGCCTGGCCTCCGTATCGAAGAACCGGCAAATCCTGCCGTAATAGGTATCGTTCTTGCGCCGCAGGATGCGCTTGTAGCCATGTGCCGCCTTGAAAAATTTCTTCTCCGCCACTTCGAGTGGCAAATTGAAATGCCGGGCGATGCGCGCCGCATCACGATCCTTCACCTCGATGACCGGATAAGAACAGCAGTAACCGGGACATTTCGTGCAGTCGTAGAGCTTGCGGGCCATGCTGTGAGATTCCGATGTTCGTGTCGCATGACGCTAGAGCGTTGTCTCGCCTCCCGCAACTGGAAGCTCAGCCTTTTACATGGCCGAAGCCGCTGCCACGACCGACACTTCCATCACGAGTTTCGGATCCGCCAGGCCCGAGACCACCAGAAGCGTAGCCGCGGGCCTGTGCCCCTTCAGCATCCTGTCCCTTGTTTCGCGATAGAGTGCGATATGAGCGCGATCCGTGATGTAAGCATGGGCATCCACGATATTTCGATGATCCATTCCGGCGGCGGCAAGGATCGCCAGCACATTTTCCCACGCGAGTTCATGCTGCATCGCCGGGTCCGCAGGAATATCACCAGAAGCTGTCGCGCCCACTTGACCTGCGACAAAAACATATCGCGCCCCCGGATCGACTTCGATCCCCAGTGAGTAGTTGGAAAAGGGTTTCGGAGCCTTGGGCGTCGTGATCGGCTTAAGCATGGATGGTCTCCTTTGAACGCAACAAAGTCCTTGAAACTCTCGGGGCTTAGCGTTGATGAAACATGCAAGTAGTTGTACAGGCACCCAGGATTGTTACTCGGTCGACGACATGAGGGCAGCGGCTTCAAAAAGCTTTGCTCGAATCTCCAACAAGGTCTCATCCTGAAAGAAAATTCCGATTTCTGGAATGCCAAATAGTGCGCGTTTTATGTGTGGATCACGATCTTTCAGACCATTTCGTACACAAAAATCATGCAAATGCCACGCATACAGATCGGCGGCCTGCAAGGGAAGGACTTTGCGATCATCGTCAAACGAGGGTATGCCGCCCAAAGCCTGGTGGATTGCTGGCTCGCGGATTGCTGCGAAAACATCGTTGGCTATCCGCCCAATTGACCCATGCTCGTCGACGACAATTTTCCAAATCGGGTCGATATGATTTTTCTTGGAGTACCGCGTTAGGCATGCAGCCAGAGCATACATGCACAAGAAATATGGATTCGCCCACTCTTTAAATTGCTCTCCTTGATAGTGCTTTTTAAAGTCACCAAAGAATTTGACATAGTCTGACCACCGGATAACGCTATGTACGCAATATTGTGCATAGCGCGTTGCGATCTGGGCCAACTCGTCAACTTTTTGATCAATTAATCTTCTGTTCCAACCATGCCCGAACTCACCCCTCATCGCGTTGGCTTCAGATGTCTTAAAATAGGAAATTCCTGGGGGTTGACTTAGCGCCGATTTCCACTCCTCAGAAAACAAGAGCCATTGATTAGCACTCGCCGCAAGGCCACCAAGGACAAAGTACTTATCGTTGGGGCTACTGCCACTATCATCTATAAAAATTTGGAGCACCTGAGCCATCCTCACGCTCAAATCTCGATACTACAATCACCCGCAAGAGCAAGCGCGTGGTCGTCTCTATCCTCATGCCAATATCATTCAGATGCGCGCGGAACACACCACTCCCACTTGCATAGAACAAAAATAGAACATATACTATGTGGATAACCGTCTCACGTAATGGCGTGAGGCGCGTTGAAAATGATTAGGGTGCCCGGAAACAAGGAGAGATAAAATGGCTGGATCGGTGAACAAGGTAATTCTGGTGGGCAATCTCGGCAAGGACCCGGAGGTTCGCCACAGCCAGGATGGCAAGGCCATTGTCAATCTAAGCCTCGCGACCTCGGAGAATTGGCGTGACAAGCAGACCGGCGAGCGCAAGGAGCGCACCGAATGGCACCGCGTAGTGATTTTCAATGAGAACCTCGCCAAGATCGCCGAGCAATACCTCAAGAAGGGCGCCAAGATTTATATCGAGGGCCAGTTGCAGACGCGCAAATATACCGACAATTCCGGCGTCGAAAAATATTCGACCGAAGTCGTGTTGCAGAATTACCGTGGCGAATTGACCATGCTCGATGGCCGCGGCGGCGGCGGCGAAAGTGCCTCATCCGGCAGCGGCGATGAATTTGGCCAATCAAGTCCGCTGGACAAGCCCAGAGCCGGCGGCAAGGCGCAGAGCTTCGCCCGTGATCTCGATGACGAGGTGCCGTTTTAAGGCCAAACTACGGCACGAAACGCCCTGCTAAGGTCACTTTCCTCGGGTCTAGAGAGCCCCTAACTGACGGCTGGGCCCTGACGGCGCTCTCCAAGACAAGAGGTATTCGAATGAAGCCAATCCTGAAACTCGCCGCGGCGGGTCTTATCGTGATGTGTGCGGCATCCCCGTCCCAAGCGAGCACGGCACTCACCCACACCCAATTGCAAAAGCTGTTCCCTGGCACCTTCACCGCCGTGGTGCACGGCGCCATGAAACTCACCTTCACTGCAAAAGGCAATGGCACTCTGATCGGCGCCATGCCCGGCAAAAAGGACAGTGGCCAGTGGACCGTCCAGAACGGCAAACTCTGCGTCATGCTGAACACCTGGACCCGCGGAAAATCCGCCTGCTCCACAGTCGTCGCTGACAATGGCTGGTATCAAGGCCGCGGCATCAAGTTCCGCAAGATTTAGCATCTTGTCCTCTCCCCGCTATCGCGGGGCGAGGACATCCAAATACCTATCAAAATCCACCGCTTTTCGTTGCCCTGAAGAGGCCTCCCCACTAGAATAGGAGGCCTTTCGAATCGTGGATTTGCGGACCTCCGCTGCTGGCGGTTTTGAAGGCCAAACGCAGGGTTTTCCGTGGCCGATACCGACGACAACACTGGCGCGCCTCCGCCCGCCAATCCCGGTGAAATTTCGCCAATCTCCATCGAAGAGGAGATGAAGAAAAGCTATCTCGATTACGCCATGAGCGTGATCGTGGCGCGCGCATTGCCCGATGTGCGCGACGGCCTCAAGCCCGTACACCGCCGCATCCTATTCTCGATGAACGAGAATGGCTACGACTGGAACAAGCCCTATCGCAAATCGGCCCGCATCGTCGGCGACGTTATCGGCAAATACCATCCCCACGGCGACCAGTCGATCTATGACGCGCTGGTGCGCATGGCGCAGGAGTTCTCTCTCAGGCTGCCGCTGATCGACGGGCAGGGCAATTTCGGCTCCGTTGACGGCGACCCGCCTGCGGCCATGCGTTACACCGAATCGCGCATGGCGCAGATAGCTCACGCGCTGCTCGAGGACATCGACAAGGACACGGTCGATTTCCAGGCGAACTACGACAATTCCGAACGCGAGCCCACCGTCTTGCCCGCGCGCTTTCCTAATCTTCTGGTCAACGGCTCGGGTGGCATCGCGGTGGGCATGGCCACCAACATGGCGCCGCACAATCTGGGCGAAGTGATCGACGCCTGCCTCGCCACCATCGCCAATCCCGCCATCACCATCGACGAACTGATCAACATCGTTCCCGGCCCCGATTTCCCCACCGGCGCCATGATCCTCGGCCGCGCGGGCATACGGTCCGCCTTTCACACGGGCCGCGGCTCCATCGTCATGCGCGCCAAGGTTCACACCGAGGAACTGCGCAAGGACCGCGAGGCCCTGATCGTCACCGAGATTCCCTACCAGATCAACAAATCGGTGATGATCGAGCGCATGGCGGAGCTTGTGCGCGAAAAAAAGCTCGAAGGCATTTCCGATATTCGCGATGAATCCTCCCGCGAAGGCATGCGCGTGGTGATCGAGATCAGGCGCGATGCCATGGCCGATATTGTGCTGAACCAGCTCTACCGCTTCACCGCGCTGCAATCGACTTTCGGTATCAACAACGTCTGCCTCACCGGCGGCCGCCCCGAGATCATGAATCTGAAGGACTTGCTCCAGGCCTTCATCGCCTTCCGCGAAGAAGTGGTGACCAGGCGCACCAAGTTCCTGCTCACCAAGTCTCGCGATCGCGCCCATATTTTGGTGGGCCTCGCAATCGCCGTCGCCAACATCGACGAAGTCATCGTCCTCATCCGCCGCTCCAAGGATGCCGCCGAAGCGCGTGAAGCGCTGATGGCGCCCGCCTGGCCCGCCAAAGACATGGCGCCGCTTATCGCGCTCATCGCCGATCCGCGCCACCGCCTGTCGGAGGATGGCACCTACAAGCTCTCCGATGAACAGGCCCGCGCCATCCTCGAACTCCGCCTGCAGCGCCTCACCGCCCTTGGCCGTGATGAAATCGCCGAGGAGCTGGAAAAGCTGGCAAAGGAAATCGCCGACTATCTCGATATCCTGCGCTCGCGCGCCCGCGTGATGACCATCATCACTAGCGAATTGCGAGCCATCCGCACGGAATTTTCAACACCGCGCCGCACCCAAATTGTCGAGAACGAAGGCGAGGTCGAAGACGAAGACCTGATCCAGCGCGAAGACATGGTGGTGACGGTGTCTCACGCGGGCTACGTGAAGCGCGTGCCGCTCTCGGCCTATCGCGCCCAGCGCCGAGGCGGCAAGGGCCGCGCCGGCGTGCAGATGCGCGAGGAAGATTTTGTCACCAAGCTCTTCGTCGCCAGCACCCACACGCCCATCCTGTTCTTCTCCTCCGCCGGCATGGTTTATCGCCTGAAAGTCTGGCGCTTGCCCGTCGGCAATCCGCAGGCGCGCGGCAAGGCGCTTATCAACCTCCTGCCGCTGGCCCAGGACGAGCGCATCACCACCATCATGCCGATGCCCGAGGATGAGTCCACCTGGGGCTCCCTCCATCTCATGTTCGC
>JBGTNZ010000282.1:0-4612 GCA_041742805.1 Aestuariivirga sp. | reverse complement strand
TTGGGTGACGATTGCTGATTGAGTGTAGCGTGACTCCCAAAGTCACCCCTGATCTTGCAAACTCCCGCTTGGTTTTTCATCCCGGCGGGAGTTTTTGTCAGTACTGCCAATTGCCCGGTGTTAAAAATTTATTCACCAAGGAATAAATCCTGGAAATAGTCCACAACATGAGCAGATTATGAGCGCCCGATTTTCGGTTTATTTTTGTTCGCTCTAGGGTTTTTGAGGATTAGGCGTCATGACGGATGATGCCGGAATGACCTACGCGGAAATCGGCGAGATTGCTGGCTTGTCTCCACCATCGGTGCATGAGCGTTTATATGATCCGGCGGCTTTTATTGCGGCTGCGAGCGTTCTGAAAATGCGATCGTCGGCGGATTGAGCGGCGTTGAAGCGCAGAAAGTGGCTCGCCGATTGAGAAAGACTGAAGGCATTGCCAGGGGCGAGTACGATATTTTCAGCAAGCGCATGCCGGGCGATATCGGCGGCGTCGATCCCGGCCGGCAGCCTGCACCACAGGAACATGCCGGCTTGCGGCTCGATCCAGGGTACGATTCCGATCGCCTTCAAGCGAGCGGATGTTTCGATCATGGCGTGGGAGAGCCGTTGGCGCAGCGCCTCCATATGTTTGCGATAACTTCCGTCCCGCAATAGTTCCAGTATCAGTTCGGATGACAGCCGGCTTCCACCGAAGGTGGTCGCGATCTTGAGGTCGGTAAGGCCCTCGATCCAGTCCGGTCTTGCAGCAATAAAGCCACACCGTACTGAAGCCGACAGTGTCTTGGAAAAGCTGCCGACATGCACCACGCGCTCCATCCCGTCGAAGGCGGCGAGTCGCGGAGCGGGCGTATGCTCAAAATCAGCGAATATATCGTCCTCAACGATAATGAGATCCGCCTCATGGGCCAGCTTTAGGAGGCGATGGGCCGTAACCGGCGAAAGCGTGGCACCTGTCGGATTGTGGAGCGCGGAATTGGTAATGTAGAGACGCGGCCGATGCTCGGCGAGCGCCTGCGCGAACAGATCGATGTCCGGTCCAGTGGCGGTAAAAGGCACACCGACCACTTTCGCCCGGTGCGCGCGCAAAAGGGCATGAAAGTTGAAATAGCAGGGATCGTCGACGAGCACCGTGTCGCCCGGCTCGATCAAGAACCGGCAAACGAGGTCAATAGCCTGGGTGCCTGATTCCGTGAGCACGATCTGCCCGGGAGAGACATCAATGTGATGGGCGCTCATGCGCCGCGCCAGAAGTTGGCGAAGTTCCGGAAGCCCGAGCGGCGTGCCGTAGTCGGCAAGTGCGACCTCATCCGATCGGGCGAGCCTGCGCAGCGCGCGGCGTATGCCCTCATTTGGCATCCATGAAGCCGGCAGCCAGCCGCAGCCCGGTTTCAGAACCGTGTGATTGGCTTCCAGGGACTGGCGGGATATCCAGAGTGGATCAACCTCGCGTCCCAGCTTTGGGCCGGTATCGGCCAGCGACAGCGGTGCCAGCGGAGCCGCGACATAGAAACCGGAGCCCCGCCTTGAGCGGATGATCCCTTCGGCCGCAAGCCGTTCGTATGCTTCGACCACGGTGGATTTGGAGACACGCATCGTTGTGGCGAAGGCGCGGATGGATGGCAGTTTCGCGCCAGGCGTTAGACTGCGCGCTCCGACGCGCTGTTGGATCGCCGCCATGACAGTTGCAATCAGTGTTTCGCTTTTGACTTCGGTGCCTGTCTTCGCGTCCATCTGTATGGGCAATCCTTACAGTACAATTTTCTTGAATTGTACTGTATTGTCTCTGGTCTGACTACCTCTCCGTGCCAAATAGAAGCTCACGGAGACTGGAATGGAAAAGACGACGAGCGGATGGATTAACGGATTTCTGGGTGTGCTGATCTTCAGCGGATCGTTGCCGGCAACTCGTGTGGCGGTGATGGATTTCGATCCCGTGTTCCTGACCGGCGCGCGAGCCTCCATCGCGGGCCTATTGGCGCTCGCCATCCTGCTCGTTTTCGCTGACAAAAAGCTGGAGCGCGGCGATCTCGCGCCGCTTGCCATCGTGGTGCTCGGCGTCGTCGTCGGCTTTCCTCTGCTTACAGCACTGGCGCTGGAGCTCATTACCTCGGCCCATTCAATCGTCTTCATCGGCCTCCTGCCGCTCGCAACCGCGATTTTTGGCGTGCTGCGCGGCGGCGAACGGCCTCGTCCGGCGTTCTGGCTGTTCTCCTGCCTCGGCAGCGCGCTGGTCGTCGGCTTCGCGGTTGCGCAAGGCATTGCAGTAGCACCTCTTGGCGATATCCTCATGCTGGCAGCAATTGTCGTGTGCGGTCTCGGCTATGCCGAAGGCAGCCAGCTTTCGCGCAAGCTCGGCGGCTGGCAGGTCATCTCATGGGCGCTGGTGCTATCGCTTCCGATGATGCTGGGTCTCGCGCTGTACACCCTTCCGCCATCTTTCAATGAGATTGGCGAGCCCGCCTGGCTAGGGCTCGCCTATGTGTCGCTGTTCAGCATGCTCATCGGGTTTTTCTTCTGGTACCGTGGGCTGGCGCTCGGCGGCATTGCCGCCGTAGGCCAACTACAATTGCTGCAACCCTTTTTCGGCCTCGGCCTGGCAGCAAGCCTGTTGAACGAGCAGGTCAGCCCGATCATGATTGCCGTGACACTCGCCGTTGTCTGCTGCGTTGCTGGCGCAAAGCGGTTTGCAAAATGACGGTTTCACATCAAGGGGTGTAGGGCACGTGCCGCTAGTTTAAGCTGCGCCGATCCGCAAGAGATCATGGATGTGGATGAGGCCGATGGGCTCGCGCTCGGCGTTGATCACAAAGAGGCTGGTGATCTTTAGTGAATTCAACATCTCAAGCGCTTCCGATGTCAATGCATCGGGATCAATGGTTTTGGACGAGACGGTCATGACTTCGCCCACGGTTCTGTCCAGAAGATCGCGGTGCATGTTGCGGCGGAGATCGCCGTCGGTGATGATGCCGGCAAGGCGGCCCTGATCGTCGAGCACGCCGAGACAGCCGTAGCTCCTCGAGGTCATCACGATCAAAGCCTCCGACATGGGAAGATTCCGGACCACCAGCGGAAGCTCCGAGTGCTTGTGCATCACGTCGCGCACATGGGTGAGCTGGGCGCCGAGCTTGCCGCCGGGATGAAAATTACCGAAATCCCGCGCGGTGAATCCCTTGTCTTCCAAAAGTGCTATGGCGATGGCGTCGCCGAGGGCCAACTGCAGCAAAGTCGAGGTGGTGGGGGCAAGGCCATTGGGGCAGGCTTCCTTGGCCTTAGGAACAGCGAGGACAATATCGGCTTCCTGAGCCAGCGTGCTGGCGGCCTGTGTGGTTATGGCAATGAGCGGCACGGCAAAGCGGCGCGAATAGGCGAGGATGCCGCGAAGCTCGGGCGATTCACCGGAATTGGAGATCATCACCACGACGTCCTCGGTGGTGATCATGCCGAGATCGCCGTGGCTTGCGTCGGCTGGATGAACAAACATGGCGGGAGTGCCGGTGGAAGCCAGGGTGGCGGCGATTTTGCGGCAGATGTGGCCGCTTTTCCCCATTCCCGTTAGAATAACGCGGCCACGGGCCTTGCGAATTGTTTCAACCGCGAGCGCCAGGGCTTCACCCAAAGGCCCATCAAGAGCGCGCACCAGCTGATCCATGCCCTCGGCTTCGATGACCAAAGCCCGGCGGGCGGAGGCGCGCCACTGGGCGCCCAGCGCAACGGGATTCTGTAATGTTTTTGCCGGCATGGCCGATAACCTAGGTTGTTTCAGGCGGGAATGGAAGCTTGCCCGGCACAGGCCATCAACCGCCCATTAACCATGTTTTCGCTAGAGTCGACCGCCTCAGGAGTTTTTGGCGATGCGTTGGCGGCCCATGGCAGTTTCATTCGCGGCCGGTCTATGGCTGGCCGCTGGGGCAGGGCATGGCCAGATGACAGAGCTCCGCGCCAGTCTTGAAGAGGAGCAGGCCGCACCGGCACCGGTGAAGCGCAAACCGGCAACCGATCCCTATGAGCCGGATGGCGTTCGCGCGGGCGGCATGATTTTTTACCCCGCCGTCACCGTTGGCGGAGTGATCACATCGAATGTGGGGCAGGCTTCATCGAATAAGGAATCCGCGATCGGTGCTCGGGTGAGACCGGCGCTTCGCTTCGAAAGCGACTGGGTGCGCCATTCATGGACCGGTGAAGCGCGTTACGAGGGAATAAAATATTTCGATCAAGAGGATTTCGATTCGCACCAGGCCGATGTGTTTACTAGGCTTCGGCTGGATATCCGGCATCACACGCGCGCTCAGTTCGAAGCGGGATACAACCTCGATCAGTCAGGACTAGCGGATAGCGAAATTCCGGAAACCGCGGTGGGCTATCGCACCGAACACACGATCAACGGGGCGGCTTCTCTCATCCATGATCCCGGGCCCATGGAAATGCGCGTGAAGGCGGGAGCCGGCTGGAGACTTTATGAGGACGTGAAACTTTCGGGCGGGGGCGCGGAAGACAATGCCGACCGCGACTATGCAACGCCCTCGCTATCGTTGCGCACAACTTATACCGATCCGCCGGTGTTCAAGCCCTATCTCCAGGCGGCCTACGAACCGCGCTATTATTTTCGCAAGCG
>JBGTNZ010000281.1:0-10530 GCA_041742805.1 Aestuariivirga sp. | reverse complement strand
GAACCTACAAGGCCGGGGAACCGGTATTCCTCGAACTCTCCGGTTGCGTTTCCCGCTACCACGCGCCTGCCGGCCGTCTCATCCGCATCGGAGCCATTCGCGCTGAAGACACGAGGATGGCGGAGGTCGCGCAACGGGCGTTTGCAGCGGTGCTCGTGGCGTTGCGGCCCGGCAACCGCGCGCGCGATGCGTACGCGGCGTGGCAGGCCGCCGTGGATGATGCCGGACTTCCCCACTATCGCCGCCATCATTGCGGATATTGTGTCGGCATCGGAGTGCCGCCATCGTGGACGGGCGGCAACGGCGTCACGGGCCTTCGCGCCGATTCCGATCTCGAAATCCATACCGGCATGAGCTTTCATATTCTGTCTTGGTTGATGGGGACCGGTGCCGGAGACGATTTCATTTCGAACACGGTATTGCTGACGGAGAAGGGCGCCGAAGTGCTGACCCAAATACGGGCCGGTCCCATTCTTAAATAGCGGCGATCCCCGACCGTCGCCACCTCCTCTGCTGTCATCGCCGGATTTATTCCGGCGACCCATCGTGCCGAGGCGGGGATATCAGGATTTGGTTTGCCATGGGTCCCCGGAACAAGTCCGGGGATGACAGATGTAGAGTGCCTCCCTCCTCTCTCCATGGCAGGGCTTGACCCTGCCATCCAGCCAGCCTGGATCACCGGCTCAAGGCCGGTGATGGAGAGAGAAAATTATCTCTGCCCAATCTCCTCCAGCATATCCACAAACCAGCCCGTCTTCACATCAACTCTCTTGCCACCTTTGATACGGTTGAATTCGATGGCGCGGAGTTCATTGCCGCCGTCTTCATCATGGCCAATGACGCCGGACACGCCTTTTAGTCCGCAGTCCACCGCCATGTGCACCATGGAACGGATGAGTTCGAGGTCCTCGGCGTTGGCGGCGGCGGATCTCGCGAAGTAACCGGACTTCTGCACCAGCGTCTTATCGGCGCCGATCTGTTTGGCGAATTGCTTGCCGAACCAGTCGCCGACTTTCACCGTGTCAAGGCGCACGTGCCCGAAGGCGTCGCGTTCCACCTTGTCGCCCTTGGCTTCCATCTCGCGGACGACGTCGGCAACACCCGCGCCTTCGCTGACGAAAATGCTGACGCTGTCCTTTTCATCCATCACCTTGCGCAAGCGTTTCGCTTCGGCGGCAATATCGATCGGCATCTCGGGAATGTAAATCGCATCGATGTCCTTGTGGCGTTTGCTAAGATTGAATGAGGGCAGGAATTCCAACGTTGCAAGCCGCTCGCGCCAGGCTCTTGCCGTCGCCGCCGTGAGCCAGCCGCAGTTGCGGCCCATGACCTCATGGATAATCAGCTGGCGCGATGACGTACTCTGCTCGTTCACCACATTCTCGAAGAAAACCGCGCCCTGTTCGGCGGCGGTCGCAGCACCCAGCGTCTGGCGAATCGGGATCACGTCATTGTCGACGGTCTTGGGCAGGCCTACGACGGTCAGATCGTAATTGTGTTTCGCGAGCCAGGCGGCCAGATCGGCGGCGGTGGTGTTGGTGTCGTCGCCGCCAATCGTATGGAGAATGGTGATGCCGTCATTGATCAGGCGATTGGCCGCAACGGCGAGCGGGTCCTCGCCTTCCCTGACAAGGCCGCGCTTCACTGCGTCCGCCACATTGGTGAGTTTCACGCGGCTGTTGCCGAGCGGTGTTCCGCCATGCTGGTGCAGGATGTGCGCACCGCGGCGAACCTCCGGGGTCACCGGAATCGACTTTCCCTGCAACAACCCCTTGTAGCCGGCGAGATAGCCGATCATTTCCGCTTGCGGTGCCATCTCCGTGTAGCGCTCGATAAGTCCACCAACCGCGGACGATAGGCAAGGTGCCAGACCCCCGGCGGTAAGCATGGCGATCTTGTGCTGGCGCATGGAGGCTCCGTCGGTTCGCTGAACGCGAAGCAGTAAGCAATCACATGACGTTCGGCAAGGCGTCCGATTTGGTATTGAAGCGGGGCCGGGGGTACCTATCTCTTCACCGTCAATGCGGAGGAGTGGCCATGACTGCATCCAACACCTACGAAGGCAACATCAACGACAGCACGCAGCGGCGCGGCTGTGGGCGGTTTGCCCGCAATCCGTGGTCGATCTGGGAGATCGGCGCCATGGTGGCGGGGTTTGTGATTTTCTGGCCGCTTGGCCTTTTGGCGTTGTTCCTGAAGTGGAAGGACGGCGAGATGTGGCGGGGCGCGTCCGAAGCCAAAGCGCCGTGGCGCGATTTCAGGAAGCCCGATTTCAGCGCTTGGAAAAATTATCGCCCTTCTGGATTCTCCCAGACCGGCAACGCCGCCTTCGACGAATACCGGCGCGCCCAGTTCCAGCGCCTTGAGGAAGAGCGCCGGAAACTCGATGAAGAGCAGCGCGCGTTCAGCAGTTTCGTCGAGAAATTGCGCCGCGCCAAGGACCAGGACGAGTTCGACCGCTTCATGGCCGAACGCGGCATGGCGCAAGAACCGCCGGCAAGTCCAGCCGTCTGACAGAACGTCAAAAAGCCCGGTTCGCGCCGGGCTTTTTCATTGTGCTTCGTTGAATCGGGGACACCGTCTAGCATTGAGCACTTTTGATTCGGTTGCCCAACCGAAGTTCCATGCAGGCCGCCTCTTGATCAAACTTGATTTCAGCGAACCGATGCGCTTCCAGATCGTCCTCGGCATGGCGGTCGTTCTCGTTCTCGCCGCCAGAATGGCTTTTTTCAGCAACGGGCTGCTGGCCGATCCGGATACGTGGTGGCACATCAAGGCTGGCGCCGACATGTGGAGCAGCTTTACATTTCCGGCCACGGATACCTACTCCCACACTTTCAACGGCCAGCCGTGGATCGCCAAGGAGTGGCTGTCCCAGATCGCGCTCTACGGGAGTTTCACGGCGGCGGGCTGGAACGGTGTCCTGCTCACCGGCATCCTCGGCGTTTGCCTGCTGACCGCCGTGCTCTATTTCGTTCTCTGCCAGCATGTAAAACCGCTCGCGGCGGCAACGATCGCCTTGCCCATGGTGTTCCTCACCAGCCCAACCTTCCTGGCGCGGCCGCATATCCTGACGCTGGCGCTGGCCGTGTACTGGACCTACCGGCTGTTTGAATGCAGCCGCCTGAAGCGGCCGCCCGAATTCTGGCTGCTGGCGCTGCTGGTGCTGTGGGCGAACCTGCATGCCGGATTTACACTGGGGTTTGTCATCGCCTTTTTCGCGTTCCTCGATTTTATCGAGCGAACGCGGCTGTCGGAGAGGGCGGCCCTGGCGAAGTGGATTGCCTTTCTGGCGCTTTGCCCAATGGCGGCGCTCATTCATCCGTACACGTATCAAGCCATGCTGGCGACATGGACGATTGCCGGGCCGAACGAGGCCGTGCCGCTGATTATCGAATGGCAACCCTTCAATGCCCAGGTGGATGTTTTTCACGAAGGCGCGATTCTGGCGATGGTGTTCGCGCTGATGGTGGCGCGGGTGACGTTCACCTTCGCCAAGGCGGCGTTTCTCGTCTTTACCCTCCACATGTTCCTGATTCACGCGAGATTCTGCTATGCGTTCTTTCCGTTGATGCCGGTGGTGATCGCCGCCGAAATCGCCCAACGTTTTCCAGCGCTTTCCGCCCGGCATTGGCGGGAGGAAAAACGGGACGCGGTTGAACGCGCCGTTGCGCAATGGTTCCGGCCGATTGCAGCGGTGGCGCTGGTTGCGGGAATCGTGTTTTCGGCCGCCATGCTGAAAGTTCTGCCGGCAGAGCCGGCGGCGGACGTGGCTGCGGCGGGGGCCATCGCCTATGCCAGGGACCGCAATATCTCCGGCAATGTGATGAACGGATACAGTTTCGGCGGCCCGCTGATCTTCCACGGCATACCCACCTATATCGATGGACGGAACGACCAATTGTTCCGCGGCGGGTTTTCCCTGAACGACTATGAGA
The DNA here is from genome assembly GCA_041742805.1 of Aestuariivirga sp. Lineage (GTDB taxonomy): Bacteria > Pseudomonadota > Alphaproteobacteria > Rhizobiales > Aestuariivirgaceae > Aestuariivirga. Next base: position 6,592 of record JBGTNZ010000281.1, on the reverse strand, counting down.
TGCAGCAGGCCGGCGGTGAAAAGCTGTTCCTCGAAGCGCTGGAGAGGCACGATATCCGCTGGACGCTGTTTTCCCCGCAAGATCCGCGAAATGGCTTCCTTGCCGGGCTCAAGGACTGGACGCGCGCTTACGCCGATGATTACGCGGTCATCCATGTGGCGAGTCCGCCATGACGATGCCGGGAAGACGCAAGGGAGACATTGCACCACCGCCGCTGCTCTCGGTTGTGGTGCCGATGTATAATGAGGTGGAGGCTATCGATCTCCTCTTCGCAAGGCTGGTTCCCGTCCTCGAGGCGATCTCGCCGGACTTCGAGATTATCTGCGTTGATGACGGAAGTTCCGACAATACGCTCGCCAGCCTGATGGCGCACAACGGACGCGACGCACGGATAAAGGCCGTGAGCCTGTCGCGCAATTTCGGGAAAGATACGGCGCTTTCCGCCGGCCTCGATTATGCGCGCGGACAGGCGGTCATTCCCATCGATGCCGATCTCCAGGATCCACCGGAACTCATCGCCGCGATGGTGGGCAAATGGCGTGAAGGCTACGAGGTGGTTTATGCGCGCCGGTCGCACCGCGATACCGACGGCGCGAACAAGCGCGTCACTGCAAGCCTTTTCTACCGCATCCACAACTGGATCGCGGATGTGAGTATTCCCGACAATACGGGCGACTTCCGCCTGATGGACCGGCGCGTCGTCGAGGCCATCAGGAACCTGCCGGAAAAGACGCGCTTCATGAAGGGGCTTTTCGCCTGGGTCGGCTTCAGGCAGACAGGCCTCGAATACGCCCGCGAAGCGCGCGCCGCCGGAACGACGAAATGGCGCTATTGGAAATTATGGAACTTCGCCATCGACGGCATCACCGGCTCTTCCACCGTGCCATTGCGCATCTGGACCTATTTTGGCGCGGCCGTTGCCGTGTTTACCTTTGGCTATGCGCTGTGGCTGGTTATCCATACCATGATTTACGGCAATCCCGTTCCCGGTTATGCATCGCTCATGGTCGCTGTGCTTTTTCTTGGCGCCGTAAATATCGTCGCCACCGGAATCCTCGGCGAATATGTGGGCCGCATCTATTTCGAGGTCCGCAACCGGCCGCTCTATCTCGTGCGAGAACTGCGCGGCATAGAGTCCGATGAGAATTGATCCCAACCATGGAACGCAACGTCTATCACCGCCTTGACCAGATCGAGGGGGAGCACTGGTGGTTCTGCGCGAGGCGGCGGATTCTGAAATCCGTCATCGAGCGATTCGCGCCGTCCAAACGGCCGCTTCGGATTCTCGAAGCCGGCTGCGGCACCGGTGGCAATCTGCGGATGCTCGCGGAGTTCGGCTCCATCGACGCCTTCGAGCTTGACGATGAAGCCCGCGAGATCGCCCGGCGCAAGCTGCCGATCGACGTTAAGAGCGGCGTTCTTCCCGATGGCATTCCTTTCGCGCCGGGCTCCTTCGATATTATCGCCGCGCTGGACGTCATCGAGCATGTCGAGCGCGACGTCGAGAGTTTGAGCCGCTTGCGCGAACAATTGTCGCCGGGCGGCCGATTGGTGATGACGGTGCCCGCCCTGCCGTGGTTGTGGAGCCGGCATGACGCTACACACCACCACTTCCGCCGTTACACGCGGAAAGGCCTTGAGGACACCATTAGGCGGGCCGGCCTCAAGCCGGTGCGCATCAGCTACTTCAACACATTGCTGTTTCCCGCGGTTGCCGGCGTTCGCTTGCTGAAGCGAACGCTGCGCCTGAAGGATGAAGGCGATGACGCAATGCCTCCCTATATGGTGAATGGCTTGCTCAAGTGGATATTTGGATTGGAGAGCGGCCTTGTGGGCAAGGTTCCGTTGCCGGTCGGCGTTTCGCTTCTCGCCGTCGCGGAACGTCCGCAATGAAAGCTCTCCTCCGGCAGGTGGCGAAATTCATCGCTGTCGGCGGGGGTGCCACGGGAGTCCACGTCCTGGCCGCGCTCACCCTCAACGGCATTGGGCAAGTCTCACCCCTGCGGGCCAATTTTCTAGCCTTCCTCGTGGCCTCGGCGGTATCCTACGCGGGGAACTGGTTTTGGACCTTCGGCAAGGCAAGCCATCATCGCTTTTCGGTCCCGCGTTTCGCCGCCCTGTCGCTGATGTGCTTTGGCGTGAACCAGGCGATCGTCTACGGTGTCGTCGAAATCCTGCGGCAGCCCTTGTGGCTCGCCATGGTGCCGGTCGTCGTGATCGTACCCGCGCTCGGCTTCTGGCTCAGCAAGACCCGTGTGTTCCTGCCTGACGGCGCCTAAAGCATCGGACTTTCAAATAGAATCTGGAATCGCTGTTTCATTCGCCCTCTCCCGTGCGGAACGCATGGGAGAGGGTGCCCGAAGGGCGGGTAAGGGCCCGAGCGATAGCGAGGGTCCCTGCCACCGGTGCTACGCACCGGCCCTCATCCGGCCTTCGGCCACCTTCTCCCATCCCGGATAAGAATCCGGGACGGGCGAAGGCGCATATCGCACGAACTGGATTCACTTGAAGGTCCGATGCTCTAGGCCAAGGCGGTGGCCTACTGCTCTTCAAGATCGCGGCCGTGCGGCGGTGACAGGGGCGGTTCTTCACGTTCGACGGTTCGCAAGGTTGGCACCCGGCGCTCGGCAAAAACCGGGGCGCGGGGTGCTGAACGCATGGCGATGGGGCGGACCGTCAACTCCGGAGCTTGCTCGGAGGCCGGCGCATAGGCTGGCTGCGAGGCAGCGCCAATTCGCGATTCGACCACCACATCCGTAGGCCCGCCGATCAGGATCAAATGTTCCACATTATCGCGGCGGACCAGCACCAGCCGGCGCGCCTGGTCGAGCTCCTGATATTCGCTGATGCCCAGCCTCTGGCCGCGGCGCCCCCGCGTGCGCTGGCTGAAGCCGCGCCAGAGCAGCAGCGCCAGAACCAGCAACGCCACAATGACGAGGGCGGCTATAATGTAGTCTGTATACTGCGAGATTGCGTCCATCGGAAGATTGCGCTGCCTGTCGATATGGAATCGGAACAAAGAATGGTCCCGGCTTAGGGATTTGTCCAGACGGCTTCACTTCGAGCAAGTTCGCCACGAAATCAAATCGCCTATACTCCGCCCTTGATTCGGGGCGCATTCATGGCGGGCAAGGGCGGGGCTACGGCAGCGGGGACAGCAGGTGCTGGTGTCCGCCGCTTGCTATCGGTGGCGCTGGCGGTTCTGGTGGCCGTGACCGTTGTGTCGGCGGCTTTCATTCTCAGAATCAGCGCGCCGCTCTGGTTTCTGTTCGCGGGCGGCGTGGCGGCGGCGGTGGGGCTGTTCGCGCTGTTTGGCATCGGCGCGGGGATTGTCCATTTCGGAAGCATACCGCGCCAGCGGGCGTTTCTCGATGGCCTTGCCGATGCCTTGGGCGATCCCTTGGTGGTGACCGACGCCAAGGGCCGGGCTGTCTACGCCAACGGCCCCTTCATCAAGCTGGCCTCCGAAGCGGGTGCCGGGAGGCTCGTGGGAATGGACGTGCTCTTTGCGGGTTATCCGGAATTTGCCGAACCGATCTACCAGCTGGCGCAGGCTGTGCAGGACGGACTGAGCGAGGAGCGCGAGATTCGCATCCCCGCGGGCTCATCAGCACCCGGCGCTGATGCCAGCCGGACCGTGTGGCTCCGCATCAAGGTGGCGCCTGCGGTTTTGGACAGCGCGCGGGGTTACCGGCTCTGGCTGCTGCAGGACATCAGTGTCGACCGGGCGCGCCAGGAGCAGGCCTTTGCCCGGCTGCAATTCATCATCACTTATCTCGATCATGCGCCCGCCGGATTTTTTTCAACGCTGCCGGGCGGGCGCATCGATTATATTAACGCCACCTTGGCCGCCTGGCTCGGCCGCGATGTGGCCCAGTCGCAGAACGGCGGGCTGTCCCTGGCCGAGATTGCCGGTGTGGACGGGGCGCGTCTGCTTTCCGGCATTGCGCCTCAGGCCGGCCGGTCGGTGACTGAAAACTTTGATCTCGATCTCCGTGACGGCGAAGGCAAGGCCTTCCCCGTCCATGTCATTCACCGCGTCGATTTCGATCAACAGTCAAAGCCATTGCCGTCGCGCTCCTTGGTGGTGCCGCGTGGCATGACGGTTGGAGCCGTGACGGACAGCGTGGCCGGGCTGCGGTTAACGCGCTTCATCAATGCGGCGCCCTTCGGCGTGGCGGAGGTCGATGCGAACGGCGTGTTGCGGCAAGCCAATGCGGCCTTTCTCGAACTCTCGCCCGAAGTGCGCCGGGGTTCCAAACTTTCCGCGGCGGTGATGGAGGCCGAGCGCGGCGCTCTCACCGCTGCCCTTGGCCGTGCTCTGGCGGGCGAGGCCGATCTCGCCAGCGTGGACATGACGCTCGCTGGTGCAAACCCCCGCGCCGTGCAGTTTGCCCTGACGCGCCTTGCCGCGGGCGACAGTACGGCCATGGTTTTCGCGCTCGACAAGACCGAGAGCAGGGCGCTCGAAGTGCAACTGGCCCAAAGCCAGAAGATGCAAGCGGTGGGCCAGCTCGCCTCCGGCATCGCCCATGATTTCAACAATGTGCTCACCCCTATTATCGGCTTCGCCGATTTGCTGTTGGCCAAGATGCGGCCCACGGACCCCGCCTTCGCCGATGTCATGAGCATCAAGCAGAATGCCAATCGCGCCGCCAATCTGGTGCGGCAGTTGCTGGCTTTCTCAAGGCGCCAGACGTTGCAACCCAAAGTGCATTCGCTAACCGAGGCGATGTCGGATCTCGACAATCTTTTGAGCCGTGTGCTTGGCGAAAAAGTCGAACTGAAGATCAGCCATGGCCGCGACTTGGGGTTGGTGCTGGTGGACATCCACCAGTTCGAACAAGTCATCATCAACCTCGCGGTCAATGCGCGCGATGCGATGCCGAGTGGCGGAACGTTGACGGTGCGCACTTACAATGTTTCGGATGAAGACTCCCGCGCCATCAAGGCGGAGCTAATGCCGCCTGCTGAATATGTGGCCTGCGAAGTAACCGACACGGGCTCGGGGATTCCCGCCGAAATCGTCAACAAAATCTGGGAGCCGTTCTTCTCCACCAAGGATGTTGGCAAGGGCACGGGGCTCGGTCTGTCGACCGTCTATGGCATCGTCAAGCAGACAGGGGGCTTCATTTTCTGCGACTCGGTAGTGGGGAAGGGCACGACGTTCCGCATTTATCTGCCACGACATTATCCAGCGCCCGTGACGGATACTCAACCTGCGCCCGTCGCGTCTCCCAAGCGGGCCGATTATACGGGCAAGGGCCGGATCCTCGTGGTGGAGGACGAGGACGCCGTGCGGGCTTTCGCGGTCAGGGCGCTCACGTCGCGCGGCTACACGGTGGTTGAGGCCGATTCAGGCGAAAGCGCGCTGGCGGTTTACGCCAAGGACAACAAGGGTTTCGAACTCATCCTCTCCGACGTGGTCATGCCCGAAATGGATGGCCCTTCGCTTCTCCGCGAGCTCCGCAAACGCGGCGTCAAAACCAAGGTCATCTTCGTTTCGGGCTATCCCGGCGATGAATTCGAGAAAGACCTCGAGGGCCAAACGGATTTTGCCTTCCTTCCGAAGCCGTTCTCGTTGAAGCAACTCGTCGAGAAGGTCAAGGAAGTGATGGAGTCCTGAAGGTGCTTGCGCCTATGGATTCCGCGTCTCACGTTTTCCGGAGATCGGAAGAAGCCAAGCCAAGAGCGAATATCAAGTAGGTTGATCCAGCGATGCGATCGAACCAGCGTTTTCGCTGGCCCGCAAAAAGCCGATTTACGCCGGTGCCGAGCGCACAGTAACCGGTATAGACGATAATCGTTACAGACAGTGCAGATGGAGCCAATACGACAAGCTGCGGGGCAAGAGGAATCCCCGCGTCCACAAACTGAGAAAACACAGCGAGCCAGGCAAAAATTGCCTTGGGGTTACTCAAGGATATCAGGGTTGCGCGCTTGATCATTTGCCATCTTGAGGGGCTAGCGATAGTTTCCTGGACATGCGCGCTGCCCTTCGACCGCAACATGGAAATCCCCATCCAGGCGAGATAGCCGACGCCAAGCCATTGCATGATCTCGAACAAACCGGGGTGTGCGCTCATAAATGAAGCTATGCCCGACACGGCAACCGTCATGTGAATTGTTGCCGCTATGAAGACGCCGGCAACGCTCCAAAGCCCTTTTAGAAATCCGTGGGTTGCGGACGCCGAAATACAATTCAGGGCGTTCGGTCCAAGCGGGATGCTCGCCGCTATCCAGATCGTCATAAAGAACAACCAATCCTGAAAGCTCATCGCCCGCCTGCCCAGTTGCCGTCAGGAATCTCCTATGCATGACCCGCAAGTGATTGTCACGCCAGGTGGCAGCAACCGCGGCGCCCCGCGTGCCACCATGGTTTCAGATCGATGTGGCAACTCGCTCTAGAAATTATTCCTTGGCATAGGTTTCTAGTTCAGATATACCTGCTCCGTCCACTCCGGAAGGGGTCCTGTTCGCGACGGTGATCTGGATGGAGTGGATGCGGCGTCCCGCAGGTTTGAGGAAACGTATCTCAAGCTTCCGGGAGCTTCAGGTTTTGACCCTCGGACACTACGACCCGAGCGCCTTC
>JBGTNZ010000280.1:0-7483 GCA_041742805.1 Aestuariivirga sp. | reverse complement strand
AAATTTTTACAGGAAGCTATAGGGATCGACATCGATGGCTAAATCGAGGGAGCCTTTGGGTTTTATGCCATCCAGCCATTGCCGTAGGAAATCCTGCATATTCACGTGGCGCTCGGCCTTGAGTAAAAAGCGCCAGCGATGGCGGCCGCGCACCAGATGGATGGGGGCTGGTGCTGGACCCAACACGGTGACGCCTTCGGCCAGCGGCGTCAGGCGGCCGATGTGGCGGGCGAAGCGCTCGGTTTCCGTCCCATCGCGTCCGGAGACGATGACTGCTGCTAACCGTCCATAGGGTGGAAGGGCGGCGCTTTCGCGGATTGCCTTTTCCTGGCCGAGATAGCCATCGCGGTTGCCCTTCGCCAACGCTTGCATCAGCGGATGCTCCGGCAGATAGGTTTGGATCAGAGCCTGGCCTGGTTTTTTGCCGCGCCCACTTCGCCCGGCCACTTGCACCATAAGCGCCCAGGTGCGCTCGGCACCGCGGGGATCGCTCGACTCCAGCGCCAGATCGGCATCGACCACTCCAACCAGCGTCAGATGCGGAAAGTGATGGCCCTTGGCCACAAGCTGCGTGCCGATCACCAGATTGCAGTCTCCCTTCGCCACGTCGCGCAGCGTATCGCGGAGCAGCGCGCCGCGCGCCAGATCACTCGAAAGAATGGCAATGCGCGCTTCGGGAAATCTTTGGGCCGCTTCTTCCGCCAGACGCTCGATGCCAGGTCCCACCGGCACCAGCTTTCCCTCGACACCGCAATGGGGACAGGCGGGCGGCAATGGCGCCATATGCCCGCAATGGTGGCACATGAGCTGCTTGCGGAAACGGTGCTCGACGAGCGAGGCCGAGCAATTCGGGCATTCCATGCGGTGCCCGCAGGCGCGGCACAGGGTGAGCGGCGCGTAGCCGCGCCGGTTGAGGAACAGCAGCGCCTGATCGCCAGCGCTCAGGGTTTGCGCAAGGCTCTCCAGCAGGGGAGCGGAAAGCCAGGAACCGGGATCGAGTTTCGCTGACCGCATGTCGATGAGGTGGGTTTCCGGCAGTTCGGAGCGCCCGTGCCGGTCCGGCAATTTCACGATGGCGTAGCGGCCGCGATCCACATTGACCAGCGACTCAAGCGAAGGCGTTGCCGACGATAGCACCACGGGAAATTTTCCGATGGCGCCATAGAGCACCGACATGTCGCGGGCGTGATAGGGCACGCCATCTTCCTGCTTATAGGCGCCCTCGTGTTCCTCATCGACGACAATGAGGCCGAGTTTCTTCCATGGCAGAAAGAGTGCGGAGCGGGCACCCACCACGATCTTCGCTTCGCCGTCGGCGACGCCCCGCCAGACGCGCTCGCGTTCGCGTGGCCGCACATCCGAGTGCCACTGGGCAGGCTCAGCGCGGAACCGTTGCTCGACACGTGAGAGAAACGTGGCCGTGAGCGCGATCTCCGGAAGCAGCAGCAGGACCTGTGCGCCACCCGCCAGCGCCGCCGCCATGGCTTCGAAATAAACTTCCGTTTTGCCTGAGCCGGTGACGCCGTCTAGCAGCACGACCTTGTGCGCCCGCGCGGCGACAACCGCGCGAAGCTCCTGCGCCGCCTTCTCCTGATGCCGTGAGAGCGCGAAGGCACGGGCGTTGAGATCGGGTGCTTTGAAGGCCTGAAGCGCTGGCAGCGCCACTTGCTCAAGTGAACCATCCTTCACCATGGCTTTCACCACGGAGACGCCGACGCCCGCCGCCTGCGCCAGTTCGCCAGCGCGCATGGCAAAGCCTTCGCGCGCGGCCTCAAGCACACGGGTTCGTTGCGGTGTCAGGCGTTTGGGTGCGGCGCCGCTTGCCCGGTAAGCCAATTGCTCCCGTGGCGGCCCGAAGGCCTCGGGCGAGCGCAACACCATGCGAAGCACATTGCCGGGAGCCTCAAGATAATAGGCGGCGCACCAATCGACGAACTTTCGATGAACGTCGCTCATGGGGGCCGTGTCGAAGCGCTCCACCACATCGCGGAGTTTGGTGCCTTCGGGCGCGTCCTGCCGCAGCGCCCAGACCACGCCGATCATCGAGCGCGGCCCCAGCGGCACAACCACGTAATCGCCCGCCGCCAGTGTCATGTTTGTGGGGGTTCGATAAGAGTACGGGCCCTCCAGTTTCAGCGGCAGCAACACATCGGCAATGACTGAGGGTTGGGAGTTCATCTGCCTGCAATAGTCTTGGACGGTGACGCCTTCCAGCCCTATATCGGCCCGCCATGAAGCATGAAGTCCTCACCGGCAGCGCACCTTATGTGCAGGAAATCGTCTATTGGGAGCCATCAAGGCTGGCCGAGCGACTGCGCGGGCAAAAGCATCTGACGCTGCTCGAAAGCGTTCTGCGCCAGGAGCATCTGGGGCGCTATTCCTTCCTTGCATGTAACCCCAGGCTCACACTTACGGCGGAGAGCGGCAAAGCTTTCCTTGACGGCGTGATGCAAGATGAAGCGCCGCTCAAACTGCTGGACGGCCTTCTCGCTCAACACCGCAAGCCCCATGTGCAGGGCTTGCCGCCTTTCCAAGGGGGGTTTGCTGGGTTTATCGCTTACGAGTTCGGCAAGAACCTTGAGCCCCGCGCCCGTATTGCTGATTTTGCGCCGCTCTGTCCGGAGATCATGCTGCATCTCTATGACACGGTCGTGGCCTTTGATCACATGCAGGAGCGCGCCTGGATTATTGCTGAGGATCCACGTGAGGCCGATGCCCATGAAAAGCTTTTGAACTTGAAACCCGATGCAAGAGGCCCCCAGTCCATTGCCGGATGGGCTTCCAACTTCACCCGCGAAGATTATGAAAGAGCCGTCGCCCGCACCGTTGAGTACATTCTCGATGGCGACGTTTTCCAGGCCAATATCACCCAGTGCTTCACGGCGGCCATTCCTGAGAGCTTCGACGCTCTCGCATTCTATTTGCGCCTTCGCGAGACAAATCCCGCAACCTTCGCCGCATTTCTAGACTATGGCGATATCCAGATTGCTTCAAGTTCGCCCGAGCGCCTGTTGAACTTCAACGGCAAGACCGTTGAGGCCCGGCCCATCAAGGGCACAAGGCGCCGCGATGCCGATCCAGCGCGCGATGCCGCGCTCATTGCCGAATTGGCATCGAGCCGCAAGGACCGCGCCGAGAATGTAATGATCGTCGATCTGCTGCGGAACGATCTTTCACGCGTGTGCGCTCCCGGCAGCGTGCGTGTGCCGGTGCTCTGCGGCCTCGAATCCTATGCTTCGGTGCATCATTTGACCTCCGTCATCACCGGCGAATTGCGCGATGGGAAATCAGTGGGCGATCTCATCGCCGCAACTTTTCCCGGCGGCTCGGTTACCGGCGCCCCAAAAATCCGCGCCATGGAGATCATCGCGGAGATCGAACGGGTTCCGCGCGGCGTCTATTGCGGATCGATCGGCTACATTGGTTTGAACGGGCATGTTGACCTCAACATCGCCATCCGCACCGCGATGTTCAGCAAGGGCGTGGCGCGGGTCCAGGGCGGCGGCGGCATCACGGCGCGTTCCAACCCCGCCGCGGAATATGAGGAAAGCCTCGTCAAGGTGAAGCGCATCATGGAGGCGTTTCAGCCATGATCCTGATCGTCGATAACTATGACAGCTTTGTTCACAACATCGCTCGCTACTTCGAGGAACTGGGCGAAACTCCACATGTCGTGCGCAATGACGTTGTTGACGCATCCAACCTCAAAGCCAAGGCCATCGTCATCTCACCCGGCCCCTGCACCCCTCATGAAGCAGGCCAGTCCCTGAGCATCGTGCGCGAACACTCGGGCAAGCTGCCGATCCTCGGCATTTGTCTGGGCCATCAGGTGATCGGAGAAGCCTTCGGCGGCAAGGTCCATCGCGGAAAGCGCCCCATGCATGGCGATTCCTCAGAAATCATTCACGATGGCACGGGCGTGTTCGCCGGCCTTCCCGATCTCTTCAACGCCGGCCGTTATCATTCGCTGATCGTGGACCTCGAAGGCAGAGAAACCCCGCTCGACGTGACAGCCCGCAGCGACGATGGCGAAATCATGGGGCTGAAACACCGCAACCACCCAACCTTCGGCGTACAATTCCACCCCGAGTCGATCCTGACCGAACACGGCTACGACATGCTGCGCAATTTTTTGAAGCTCGCGGCATGAGCATAGTGTGGTTCAACGGCGAGATCATTGAGGGCTCCCTGCCGCTCGATCCCCGTGACCGCGGGCTGCTTTTGGGCGATGGTGCATTTGAAACCATTGCAGTTTTTAATGGCCAAGCCGTGTGGCTTAATGAGCATCTCGACCGCTTGATGGCAGCCGTATCTGCGTTGGGTCTCCACATTGAACGAGAGACTGTCGCGGAAGGAGTGAGGCAAACGCTTCGCGCCCGCCACGGCATCTTGCGGATCACAGTCACTCGGGGACCCACATCGCGTGGGTTGGGTGCAATTGAACCCGGTCGCAGCAACCTTATGGTGACCCTTTCGCCATGGATCAGGGGAATGTTGTTCTCTCCTGTCCGATTGATCACGTCGAGTATTAGAAGAAGTCCCGATTCAATCACATCGCACCATAAGACGTTATCCTACGCCGATAACATCGCTGCGGCACGAGAAGCTTCCATGCGAAGTGCGGACGACGCGCTGATGCTCAACACCCATGGACGCGTCGCATGCGGTACGGTCAGCAACGTATTTATCTTGGAACGAAGCACGCTTTCGACGCCGCCTTACACTACAGAGGGTGCGTTGAGCGGTATTACCAGCCGCCATATCTTGGGCTCGCTTGCTTATGGTCTCGAGCTGGTTTCGGCGAGCACAGGCATGGAACCTGATAGATTGTTTGGAGCAGATGCGGTTTTTTTGACCAACAGCTTGCGCCTTGTAAGGCCAGTGGCCGAACTCGATGGCAGGCCGATCTCACAAGCGGCCGTGAAGACAGTTCGCGCGATATTCGACCAGTTGAGTGAACAGATCAAAGAAGAAACGGGCGCTGATCCCCGGGTCGCCGATACAGGCTGATGCAAGGTTGAATTCAAGGAGCCGGAGGATTACTTTCGAATCATGAAATTCTTTGTGGACACCGCCGACGTAAAGGAAATCCGCGAGCTTGCGGAGGTGGGCCTCCTCGATGGCGTCACCACCAACCCATCCCTCGTCGCCAAGGCGGGCCGGCCTTTCAAGGAGGTCATTGCCGAGATTTGCGCCATCGTCGAAGGGCCGGTGAGTGCCGAGGTGACAGCGCTTGATGCCGAGGGCATGATTCGCGAGGGCAAGGAACTTCGCAAGATCGCCAAGAATGTCGCGGTCAAGGTCCCGATGACGCTCGAGGGCCTCAAGGCGTGCAAGCAACTCGCCTCCGAAGGGACGATGGTCAACGTCACGCTGTGCTTCAGCGCCAATCAGGCGCTGCTCGCGGCCAAGGCGGATGCTACTTTCATCTCGCCGTTCCTCGGCCGCCTTGACGATATTCATCTCGACGGCACCGAGCTCATCGCCGAAATCCGCCAGATCTACGACAATTACGATTTTGCCACCGAAATCCTCGCGGCATCGATACGGACCCCCCTGCATGTGAAACAGGTGGCCCTTATCGGCGCCGATATCGCCACGGTTCCACCCTCGGTTCTCAAGGCTCTGGTCAAGCATCCCCTCACCGACAAGGGGATCGAATCCTTCCTGGCCGACTGGAAGAAGACGGGCCAATCCATCCTTTAGCATCGGTCAACCATTCAGGGCGTAGTTTATCGCCATGTCTGGCCATGCTTTCGCCTTCGCCCCCGATGCCGCACAGTCCGCGGTCCAATGGCTTCAGTCGCTCAAATCGGAGCGGCGGGCCTCCCCTAAAACGCTGGAAGCCTATGCTCGCGATATGGACCAGTTCGCCGCCTTCATGATGGACCATTTGGGCGCGCCGCCAACCACCGCCGATCTCGAAGCTCTCGCCACTGCCGATTTCCGCGCCTTTCTGGCCAAGCGCCGAGCGAGCGGAGTGGAAAGCCGTACGCTGGCCCGCCAGCTTTCCGCCATCCGTTCCTTCTTTCGCTATGCAGAACGCAACGGCTTGTTTCGCAATTCAGCGCTCTCCGCCTTGCGCTCGCCCAAGCTCCCCCATTCCGTGCCCAAGCCGTTGAGCATCGAACAAGCAGCTAACGTGACGGAAGCCGATGTTCTGGCCATGGATGAAACGCCGAAATGGGTACTCGCCCGCGACACGGCGGTGTTGACGTTGCTCTATGCCTGTGGGCTTCGCATTTCGGAAGCCTTGGGACTGACGCTCCGTGACTCGCGCAACGATCCGTTCACGATTATGGGTAAAGGAAACAAATCACGCATCGTCCCCGTGTTGCGCCAAGCCCGCGCGGCGATTGACACCTATTTGGCTCTCTGCCCCTTCACCCTGAAAGAAAACGAACCCCTATTCCGTGGCCTTCGCGGCGGACCGCTAAGCGCCAGACTCATACAGCTGTTGATCGAAAGGATGCGGGGCGCCCTCGGTCTGCCGGATACGGCAACCCCGCATGCGCTTCGCCACTCCTTCGCGACGCATCTTCTTGGCAGCGGCGCCGATCTCCGCGTCATCCAGAAGCTTCTCGGCCACGCGAGCCTGTCGAGCACGCAAATCTATACCGAGGTGGACCGCGCCCATCTGCTTGCACAATACCGCAAGGCTCATCCGCGCCCGTGAAGCTTGAAGCCCTTCGCGGCTTTTCGTATTCCCTCTCCCATGCCTGTTGTCGATACCGTTGCATCCGACATAGCACTTCCGGAAAAGGCCGCCGTTGCCGTGATCGGCGGCGGCATCGCCGGCGTCTCGACGGCGCTTGAATTGGCCGAGCGCGGCATCGCTGTCGTGCTGCTTGAAAAAGGTGAAATCGGCGCCGAACAATCGGGCCGCAATTGGGGCTGGTGCCGCCAGATGGGACGCGACCCGCGCGAAATCCCGCTGGTTCTCGAATCGCTCAGGCTTTGGGGCGGGATGAATGAACGCATCGGCGCGGATACCGGGTTTGTCCAAAGCGGCATCGTATATCTTTGCGAAACCGATGCACAATTGGCGGCAAAGGAAAAATGGTACGCCGAGAACGCCAAGCCCTTTGGCCTCGGCACGCGTATGGTATCGGCCGAAGAAGCGGCAAGCCTCATGCCGGGCTCGGCGCGCCGATGGAAGGGCGCGCTCTATACGTCCGCCGACGGCCGGGCCGAACCCTTTAAGGCGACTGCCGCCATGGCTCTGGCGGCGCGGCGCAAGGGAGCGAAAATCTTTACCAACTGTGCCGCGCGCGGTCTTGAAACATCGGCGGGGCGGGTTTCCGCCGTCGTCACTGAGAAAGGCACGATTGCCTGCGATACGGTGGTGTTGGCGGGTGGCGCCTGGTCGCGGCGTTTCTGCCACAACATGGGGATCGAACTGCCGCAACTCAGCGTCATCGGCTCCGTGATGCGTACCGATTCAATCGGCGTTGGCTTCACGCGCACCGGATCTGGCGGAAAA
>JBGTNZ010000279.1:0-4044 GCA_041742805.1 Aestuariivirga sp. | reverse complement strand
ATTGAGCAGAGCAAGGTGAAGCAATCCTTCGCCCATGGCCGCTCCAAGATCGTAGTGGTGGAAACCAAGCGCAAGCGCCTCGGCGATGACAAGCCCGCGGCGGAAGCCAAGCCGCAATTTCAGGTTCAACCGAAGGTCGCCGCTCCGGCCGGCATTCAGGCGAAGCCCGCGGCAGCCCCGGGCGCTCGCCCCGGCGTGGTGTTGCGTACCTTGTCGCCTGACGAAAAAGAGGCGCGCGACAAGGCGCTGGCCGGAGCTCGCGTGCGCGAAGCCGAGGACCGCAAGCGCGCGGAAGAAGACGCCAAGCGCCGCACGACCCATGAGGAGCAGGAGATCAAGGAACGCGAGGCCGCGGCCAAGCGCAAGGCCGAGGACGATGCCCGTCACCGGATCGAGGAGGAAGGAAAACGCAAGGCCGAGGAGGCCGCAAAGAAGCTGGCGCCGCGGCCTTCAAGCAGGCTCACGAATGACGACGAGGACGAGGGCCGCGTCAAGACATTCCGCCCCGCAGGCGGGGGCGCCATCAAGCGTGAGGTCAAGGTTCCAGCGCCCACCCGCACCAAGGCCGATGCCGACAAGCGCCGTGGCAAGCTGACCGTCGCCAATGCGTTGGCGGACGATGAGGAGCGTTCGCGCTCGATCGCCGCTTTCCGCCGCCGCACCGAGCGCATGAAGAACAAGGCGCAGGGGTTCCAGAAGCCCACCGAGAAGACAAGCCGCGAAGTCGTCATTCCGGAAGCCATCACCATCCAGGAACTTGCCAACCGCATGGCCGAACGCTCGGCCGACATCATCAAATACCTGATGAAACAGGGCCAGATGCACACCATCAACGACGTGATCGATGCCGATCTGGCGCAGATCATCGCCGAGGAAATGGGCCACAAGGTCAAGCGCGTGTCGGAATCCGATGTCGTCGAAGGCCTGGCCGCCGACACCGATACGGACGAACAACTCGTCTCGCGCCCGCCGGTCGTCACGATCATGGGCCATGTCGACCACGGCAAGACATCGCTGCTCGACCAAATCCGCAAGACCAACGTGGTTTCGGGCGAAGCCGGCGGCATCACCCAGCATATCGGCGCCTACCAGGTGGAAACCCGGAGCGGCCTCATCACCTTCATCGACACACCGGGCCACGAGGCCTTCACAGCCATGCGCGCCCGGGGCGCCAAGGCGACTGACATTGTCGTTCTGGTCGTTGCCGCCGATGACGGCGTCATGCCCCAGACGGTGGAAGCGATCAATCACGCCCGCGCCGCCGAAGTGCCGATCATCGTCGCCATCAACAAGATCGACAAACCCTCGGCGGATGCAAGTCGGGTGCGCCGCGAACTGCTGCAGCACGAGATCGTCGTTGAAGGCATGGGCGGCGATACGCTTGACGTCGAAGTCTCCGCCATGAAGGGCACCAATCTCGACAAGCTGCTCGACACCATCCTGTTGCAGGCCGAAGTGCTCGATCTCAAAGCCAATCCGGCCCGCGAAGCGGGTGGCCTGGTGGTGGAAGCCCAACTCGACAAGGGCCGAGGTCCCGTCGCCACGGTTCTCGTGCAGCGCGGCACCTTGCGCCTGGGTGACATTTTCGTGGCCGGCTCCGCCTGGGGCCGGGTTCGCGCCTTGGTCAACGACAAGGGCGAGCAGGTAAAGGAGGCTGGCCCCTCGGCGCCGGTCGAAGTTCTTGGTCTCAATTCGGCGCCGGAAGCGGGCGACCAGTTCGACGTGGTGCCCACCGAAGCTCGGGCCCGCGAGATCACCGATTACCGCGACAGGAAGCGCCGCGATGCGCGCGGGACGTCAGCTGGCCGGTCATCGCTTGAACAGATGATGAGCCAGATGAAGGAAGGGGCAATGAAAGAGTTCCCCATCCTCGTCAAGGCCGACGTGCAAGGTTCGGCCGAAGCCATCGTCCAGGCGCTGGAGAAGATCGGCAACGAGGAAATCGGGGCTCGTGTCATCCACTATGCCGTGGGCGGCATCAACGAAAGCGATATCGGTCTTTCGACGGCGTCGGGTGCCGTGGTGCTGGGCTTCAATGTCCGGGCCAGCGGTCAGGCCCGTGACGCGGCCGAGCGCGCCGGCATCGAGATCCGGTATTACAACATCATCTACGATCTGGTGGACGACATCAAAGCCGCCATGTCGGGCAAACTTGCGCCGGAGATGCGTGAAACCTTCCTTGGCAATGCGAAGATTCTCGAAGTGTTCAATATCACCAAGGTCGGCAAGGTGGCGGGCTGCCAGGTCACCGAAGGTGTCGTTCAACGCGGCGCCAAGGTGCGGCTCATCCGCGACAATGTGGTGATCCACGGAGGTACGCTATCGACGCTCAAGCGCTTCAAGGACGAGGTCAAGGAAGTCCAGGCCGGCCAGGAATGCGGCATGGCCTTCGAAGGCTACCAAGACATGCGCGCGGGCGATGTGATCGAATGCTTCCGGGTGGAGCGGATCGAGCGCAAGCTGGCCTGATAGTTTCAACCGGTGATCAGCGGACTGAGCCACATTACTTTCGTCGTGAAAGACCTTGGCAAGATGTCACGCGTCATCACCGAGGTGCTTGGCGGCGTGGAAGTATACTCGAGCGGCGACAAGACGTTTTCGGTTGCCAGGGAAAAGTTTTTCGTAGCTGGAGGACTCTGGATCGCCATCATGGAAGGTAAGGCGCTTAACGAAAAGAGCTACAATCACGTGGCCTTCAAAATCGATGAAGCGAAGATCGGCGCCTGCAGGTGGGCGATCGAAGCACTCGGTCTCGATGTCAGGGAGCCGCGCCCTCGCGTCGAGGGCGAAAGCCAGTCCATCTATTTTCACGACTATGACAACCACTTGTTTGAACTGCACACCGGCACGCTCGATGAGCGGCTAGCTGCTTATGAGCGACTGGGTTGAGCAAGGCCGCACAACCTTCGCAACGGCAGCTTCGCGCCGGTGAACTTATCCGGCACGCGCTGGCGGAGATCTTCCTGCGCGGTGAAACTGGCGATCCGGAACTTGAACGACTCGATCCCACGGTCGTTGAAGTGCAGATGTCGCCGGACCTCAAAATCGCCACCGCTTATGTGCGCTCACTTGTTGCTGGCAAGGAGCAGGCAGCACTTGAGGCGCTCAATCGCAACCGAAAATACATTCGCGGTCTCGTGGCGCCGAAAGTTGAAATGAAATTCATGCCGGAAATCCGCTTTCGCGTCGATACGGCGCTCGATTATGCCGGCAAGATCGAGGAGCTGCTGCGAAGCCCAGCGGTGGCACGGGATCTCGATCCTAAAAAATGAAGAAGCGCGGAGAGCCGGTTCACGGCTGGGTGGCGTTCGACAAGCCGCTCGGCATGACATCGACGCAGGCTGTGGCCAAGGTGCGCTGGCTGTTCAATGCGGAGAAGGCGGGGCATGGGGGAACGCTCGATCCGCTGGCGTCGGGACTGTTGCCGATTGCGCTCGGTGAAGCCACCAAGACTGTGCAGTGGGCCATGGAGGGGCGAAAGGTCTATCGGTTCACCGTTGCGTGGGGAGAGGAGCGCACCACCTGTGATCTGGAAGGCGAGGTCTCCGAGACCTCAGCGGTGCGGCGGTCGCAGCGGGACATCGAAACGATGATCCCTCAGTTCGAAGGCGAGATATTGCAGGCGCCCCCCTCATTCTCGGCCATCAAAGTCGCGGGCGAACGGGCCTATGATCTGGCCCGGGCGGGGGAGGCGGTGGAGCTTGCGGCGCGCCCCGTCACCATCGAAAAACTCAGCCTTTTGGATATGCCAGACAAAGATCATACAGCCTTCGAAGTGACTTGCGGAAAGGGCACCTATATCAGGGCATTGGCGCGGGATATGGGCCGGGCGCTTGGCTGTTTTGGCCATGTTTCAAGCTTGCGGCGGGTGGCCGTTGGCCCCCTAATCGAGGACCAGATGATTCCGCTGGAAACGCTCGAGGAATTGCGCCATAAGGCCCCCGGCGATAATGCCATGAACGGGGTTCTCCGCCCGATCGAGACCATGCTGGACGGCATCCCGGCATTGGCCGTCGACGAGCGGCAAGCCCAGCGCCTGAAGCA
>JBGTNZ010000278.1:0-4323 GCA_041742805.1 Aestuariivirga sp. | reverse complement strand
CATCCCGAATTCCGGCCCAACCGCCGCTCGCTGCTGAAGGGCGCTGGCGCGTTTGCTATGGGAATTACTGTCTTACCGCGCTTTTCCGCGGGACAGGAAGAGGAGAAATCCCTCAATCTTTACAACTACGATACGTATATCGGCGAAACCACGCTGGCTGACTTCGAAGCTGCGACGGGCATCAAGGCAAAAATGGATCTCTTCGCCGACATGGATGAGCTGTTTTCCAAATTAAAGGCCGGCAACCCAGGCTATGACGCCATCGTCGTCGCCAATGATTATCTCGAGCGCATGGTGAAAGCCAATATGGTCACACCGCTCGATCACTCTAAAATTCCCAATATGGCGAATATCGATCCGGCCTTTCTCAATCCAACCTTCGACCCTGGCCGGAAGCACTCAATCCCATACCAGTGGGGCACCATCGGCATCGGCTACCGGAAATCGGCCATGAACGGCGTGGCGGTGGACAGCTGGAAAATACTCATGGATTCCGATGCCTTCTCGGGCAAGATTTCGCTTCTCGGCGATGCCCAGAATGTGATTGGCTGCGCCCTCAAATACCTCGGCTACTCCTTCAATTCGACCGACCCGGCCGAACTGAAGAAGGCTGAAGATTTGCTCATTGCCCAGAAGAAACACATCAAGGTATTTGCCGACGACAACGGCCAGGACCTGCTGGCTTCCGGCGAGGTGGTGGCCTGCCAAGAGTGGAGCGGCGACATCGCTCAGGTCATGGTCGAAGACCAGGATCTGGATTACGCCGTGCCAACGGAAGGGTCCAACATCTGGGAGGACACCTGGGCAATCCCCGTGGGCGCGCCTCATCCCGGCAATGCCCACGCATTCCTCAATTTCGTTCTCGATGCGGAGAACGGCAAGAAAATTACCGAGACCATCCAGTACGCGACGCCGAACCTTGCGGTTCGCAAATTGATGCCGCCGGAACACCTCAACAACCGGGCCATCTATCCTCCGCCGGAAGTTCTGGCCCGGTGCGAGCCCACGATTTATTTGGGCGAAGAGGCCGCCAAAGTGCGCGATGAACTCTGGACTCGCGTCCAGGCGGCCTGATCGCTCCCCTGATTTGTCATCGCCGCATTTATTGCGGCGACCCATCGTGCCGATTCTGAAATGCCGAATTTGTGTTTGCGATGGGTCCCCGCAACGAGTGCGGGGATGACAATTTTGAAGAAGGCAGGACCCAAGTTGCCGTGCGCGCCGTTTCCGCGCTAGCATCCGTGGGGGTCGGGGAGAAAAGGGCATCTTGGACGATTGGAGAGGCAACAGCCGGGTCTTCTGGACGCTTTCGCTTCCGGGTTCCCTTTGGCTCCTGATTTTCTTTCTGGTGCCCCTGGGCCTTCTGTTCTTCATGTCCTTTGGCGAGAAGGCGGTGATCGACGGCCAGATTTCGATCAACGAAATCGACTTTAGCGGCACGCTTTCAAACTACATACGATCCTTCGATCCCCTCTATCTCACCATCATTTGGAAATCGATCTGGGTCAGCGCGCTGGCGACACTGCTGTGCATGATGATTGCCTATCCAATCGCCTTCGGCATCTGCTTTGCGCCGGAACGCTGGAAGCCCTTGTTGCTGCTGCTGGTCATCCTGCCCTTCTGGATCAATTTGCTGATCCGCACCTACGCACTTATCGCCGTGTTCCGGACCCAGGGTTATTTGAACTTGACGCTCGGTTGGTTCGGGCTGGGCCCCTATGACATGCTCTATAATAATTTCGCGGTCATCTTTGGCTTGGTTTACGTTTATATGCCCTTCATGGTGCTGCCGCTCTACGCCACCATCGAGCGCCTCGACAAATCCTATCTCGAAGCCAGTCTCGATCTCGGCGCCTCGCAGTTCCGCACATTCAGGAGCGTGACCATACCGTTGACACTCCCCGGCATCATAACGGGCACCATTCTCGTGTTCATACCGTGCCTCGGCTCCTTCCTCACGCCTGATCTTTTGGGCGGGGCCAACGCCATCATGATCGGCAATGTAATCGAGCGCCAGTTCAAGGCCGCGAATGATTGGCCGTTCGGCTCGGCCCTGTCGTTCCTCTTGATGTATGCAACTTTCGGCGCGTTGGCATTGCGCGCGCTGTTCGCACGCCGCAGCAAGGGAGTGGACGTCTGATGGCGGCGCGGCAAGGCCCGCTCGATTATGGCAGCAGGGTATGGCTGAAGGTGCTTTTCGTGGTGATTTTCATCATGCTCTATGTGCCGATCGCGACGTTGATGGCCTTCTCTTTCAACACCGACAAGCGTGGCATCGTCTGGCGGGGTTTCACCCTCGACAACTATGCCAAGGCTTGGAACAACGCAGCACTGATCGAGGCCATGACCAACTCGCTGGTGATCGCTTTTCTGGCTACCATCATTGCAACGATTCTCGGCGCCATGGTGGCGCTGCTGCTGTGGCGCTTCCGGTTTCCGTTCAAGGGCGCCTATGAAGGCTTCCTGGCCCTGCCTATTGTCATTCCTGAAATCTGCATGGGCGTGGCGCTGCTGCTGTTCTTCATCAATACCGGCATGATGGATGCGGTAGTGAACTGGCCTTGGCCTTTCAATCTGGCCAATATCGTTATCGCTCATGTCGCTTTCTGTTTTCCGTTTGTGGCGGTCGTGGTGCGCTCGCGGCTCGTGGGCTTCAACCGTCAGCTTGAAGAGGCCTCCAAGGATTTGGGAGCCAGTGAATGGCAGACCTTCTGGAACATTATTGTGCCTTTCATGAAGCCGGGTTTGATCGCGGGGGCGCTGCTTGCCTTCACGCTGTCGCTCGACGATTTCGTCATCACGTTTTTTACTTCCGGACCGGAGACCGTCACCTTTCCGGTCAAAGTGTATTCACTGGTGCGCCGCGGGGTGTCGCCCGAAATCAATGCGGCCTCGACCGTCCTCATCGTCATTACCGTTGTGGCGACCGTTCTCGCCATGAGGTTGCAAGCCCCCGTCAAGTCGGCAAAAGGTTGATCATGTCCGAACCGATCGTATCTCTCCGCAATGTCTCGAAGATATTCGCCGGCATGGTCACCGCCGTCGACAATGTCAGCTTCGACATCGCGCAGAACGAATTCTTCGCGCTGCTTGGCCCTTCGGGCTGCGGCAAGACCACCTTGCTCCGCATGATATCGGGACTGGAGGTCCCGACATCGGGCCAGATCATCATTGGTGGCGAGGATATGGCCCGCACGCCGCCCAACAAGCGGCCGACCAACATGGTGTTCCAGTCCTATGCGGTATTTCCGCATATGACGGTGGAGGACAATGTCGCTTATGGACTGAAGGTGACGGGCGTTGCCGCTCCTGAAACAAAGCGCCGGGCCGCGGAGGCTCTTGAAATGGTGAAACTCACCCATCTCGCCGGGCGCAAGCCCGACCAGATGTCGGGCGGCCAGCGCCAGCGCGTGGCGCTGGCGCGCGCTCTGGTGAAGCGCCCCAAGGTTCTTCTGCTCGATGAGCCGCTGTCGGCGCTGGATGCGAAACTCCGCGAGGAGATGAGGCTCGAACTGACGCGCCTGCAGGAAACCGTGGGCATCACTTTTATCATTGTCACCCACGATCAGGACGAGGCGCTGTCCATGGCAGGCCGCATCGCCGTGATGGACAAGGGAGCGGTGCAGCAGATCGCCACCCCCTCTGAGCTCTACGAGCATCCCGCCAACCGTTTCATCGCCGACTTCATCGGCAAAGTGAACTTGATCGATGCGAAGGTGCTGGGATCGAAAGGCAAACTTGTCACCTGCGAGGCCAAGGGCATCGGCAAGCTGGAGGTCGCTGGCGGAAAAGACGTGAAGGGGAAGGTTGCGATCGCCGTGCGGCCGGAGAAGCTGAAGATCAGCAAGACCGAGCCAAAGGGCGCCGCCATCGTCAAGCTCGAAGGCAAGGTGCGCGATGTCGCCTATTATGGCGATACCAGCCACGTCATCGTCGAGGCGAAAGGCGGGCTCAACCTTTCCGTCAATCTGCACAATGACCGGCGCGAGGGCGGTTCGGGCGTAGAGCGCGGCCAGAAAGTTTGGGTGCATTGGTCGCCGAAAGATTCGATCGTGCTGACGGAGTAGGTGATGTCACTTGAAATGAAGAGTTTGTCGACGGTGCCGGGCGACAACGCGTTCCGGCGCACCGAGTTGAAAGGCACCCAGTGGGAAGCGACCTATGCGGGCGCGCTTTCCTTCATGCGGCGCAAATATACGCGCGATCTCACCAGTGTGGATATCGCGGTGACAGGCATTCCCTTCGATCAGGCCGTTTCGCATCGCTCAGGCACGCGGATGGGACCAGAAGGGATTCGCAAAGCCTCCGCCGAGAATGCCTGGG
>JBGTNZ010000277.1:0-6011 GCA_041742805.1 Aestuariivirga sp. | reverse complement strand
AGCGGTTGCCGCGCGGAGCCTCTCCGCCCTGAAGCTGGAGCGCGAGCATGCCGCCGTGACCTATGGCACATCGGCGACCCCGCTTTCGCCCGCCGATCAGCAGGCCTTCATCGGGCAGCTGGAACTTGCCCTTTATGCTGGAAAGATCGCGGCCTATGCCCAGGGCTTCGCGGTCATGGAACAGGCTTCCGTGGAGTTCCGCTGGAATCTGCCGTTGGCCACCATCGCCCGCATCTGGCGCGCTGGCTGCATTATCCGCTCACAGTTCCTCGACAAGATTGCCGGGGCTTTCATCGCCTCGAAAGGCGCGGGAAATCTTCTGATGGCGCCCGATTTCGCCGCCTTGATGACGGAGACCCATGACGCCCTTCGCCATGTGGTGGCCGAGGCCGCACAGGCAGCCTCCCCGGTCCCCGCGCTGTCGTCCGCTCTCGCCTATTTCGACAGTTATCGCCAAGGGCGCGGGACCGCCAATTTGATCCAGGCCCAGCGCGATTACTTCGGCGCCCACGGCTTCGAGCGCATCGACGATAAGGGCGTCCACCACGGGCCTTGGTACCGCCCTGTCTGAAGCCGTTGACGAGTGCCGAATTTTCCCGTTTGATCGTAACCTTCTATCGGGGCCATTCTCTTCAATGAGGTTTTTATGAAATCGCGTGCCGCGGTGGCCTTCGAGGCTGGCAAACCGCTTGAGATTGTCGAGGTCGATCTCGAAGGCCCGAAAGAGGGCGAAGTACTCGTCGAAATCAAGGCGACCGGGATCTGTCACACCGATGAATTCACCATCTCGGGAGCCGACCCCGAGGGGCTTTTCCCGGCCATCATGGGCCACGAGGGAGCAGGGGTCGTGGTCGATGTGGGGCCGGGCGTCACGTCGCTGAAGAAGGGCGATCATGTCATCCCGCTTTACACGCCCGAATGCCGCGAATGCGAATACTGCCTCAATCCCAAAACCAATCTGTGCCAGAAAATCCGTGTGACCCAGGGCAAAGGCATGATGCCCGACGGCACCTCGCGCTTTTCCTACAAGGGCAAGATGGTGCACCATTACATGGGCTGCTCCACCTTTTCTAATTTTACAGTTCTGCCGGAGATCGCCTTGGCCAAGGTCCGCGAGGACGCGCCCTTCGACAAGATTTGCTATATCGGCTGCGGCGTCACCACGGGCGTAGGTGCTGTGATCAATACCGCGAAGGTCGAAGCGGACTCCACCTGTATTGTCTTCGGCCTTGGCGGCATCGGCCTTAATGTCATCCAGGGTTTGCGGCTTGCCCGCGCCCGCATGATTGTCGGTGTCGATCTCAACAACGATCGCGAAGCCTGGGGCCGCCGCTTCGGCATGACGCATTTTGTCAACCCCTCGAAAGTCGACGGCGATCTTGTCGCCCACCTTGTCAATCTCACCAATGGCGGGGCGGATTACACGTTCGAATGTATCGGCAATGTGAAAGTGATGCGGATAGCACTTGAGGCCTGCCATAAAGGCTGGGGCCAGTCGATCATCATCGGCGTGGCGGGAGCGGGACAAGAGATTGCGACGCGCCCCTTCCAGTTGGTCACCGGCCGCGTCTGGAAGGGTACCGCCTTTGGCGGCGCGCGCGGCCGCACCGACGTGCCAAAAATCGTCGACTGGTATATGAACGGCAAGATCGAGATCGATCCCATGATCACCCACATCCTGCCGCTCGACAAGATAAACGACGCCTTCGATCTCATGCATCGGGGCGAATCGATCAGAAGTGTAGTGGTGTACTAGTTCAAAAAATAACAGGAGGGAAGACTATGGCGAGAACTACCAAGAAGACCGCGAGGTCAAAAACCGGATCCAGATCGAACACGAAACCCATCTCCCTGCACCCCATACTCGACAAGGGCACGATGCGAACGGCGAAGAAAAACTTTTCCGGCGGCACGCTCGCCTGCAAATGCACGGAAGATCAAGTCACCGTCAACATCGCGGGACAAAGCGCCCATAATCATGCCTGCGGCTGCACCAAATGCTGGAAGCCGCAAGGTGCTACATTCTCCGTCGTGGCCGTGGTTCCCCGCGACAAGCTCAGCGTCACGGCGAATGAAGACAAATTACAGGTGGTCGACTCCAACGCCACCATCCAGCGTCATGCCTGCAAAGGCTGCGGCGTCCACATGTATGGCCGTGTTGAAAATACCAAGCATGGCTTCCATGGCCTCGATTTTATCCACACCGAGCTTTCCCGGGACAAGGGCTGGTCGCCTCCGGAATTCGCCGCTTTCGTATCCTCGATCATCGAGACGGGTTTCGACCCCTCGCAAATGAATGCGGTGCGGTCGCGGCTCAAGAAGATGGGCCTTCAGCCGTATGACTGCCTGTCGCCGCCGCTCATGGACTATCTCGCAACCCATGCCGCCAAACAGTCGGGCAAAATCAGCGCTTGATGCTGCATTTTCTCGAGATCAAGGATCTGCAGGCCATGGCCAAGCGGCGCGTGCCGCGCATGTTCTATGATTATGCAGACTCCGGCGCCTACACAGAAAGCACCTACCGTGCCAACGAGGCTGATTTCGCCAAGATTCTGCTGCGGCAACGGGTGGCGGTGGATATTTCCAATCGCTCGCTGAAAACCGAGATGATAGGTGAGCCCGTTTCCATGCCGGTGGCCCTGTCTCCCGTGAGTACCACCGGCATGCAGCACGCCGATGGCGAGATCCTCGCGGCAAGAGTTGCACAGAAGGAGGGCATTCCCTTCACCCTCTCGACCTTAAGTGTTTGTTCGATCGAGGATGTCGCGGAAGCGACCGGCAAGCCCTTTTGGTTTCAGCTCTATGTCATGCGCGACCGCAGCTTTACGGAAAAGCTGATCGATCGCGCCAAGGCCGCCAATTGTTCAGCCCTGGTGCTCACCCTCGATCTCCAGGTCATCGGACAACGTCACAAGGATATCCGCAATGGCCTCTCGACGCCGCCGAACCTCACTCTCCGGAACATTCTGGATATGGCCATGCATCCGCGCTGGTGCCTTGGCATGCTGGGCACCAAGCGGCGCAGCTTTCGCAATATCGTCGGGCACGCCAAGGACGTTAGTGACATCTCCTCGATAGCGATCTGGATCGCCGAGCAGTTCGATCCGCGCCTGAACTGGGACGATGTCGCCTGGATCAAGAAGCGCTGGGGCGGCAAGCTGATCCTCAAGGGCATTCTCGATCCTGAAGACGCGCGGAGCGCGGTGGCGACGGGTGCGGATGCCATCATCGTGTCCAACCACGGCGGCCGCCAGCTCGATGGCGCGGCGTCCTCCATCAGCATGTTGCCGAAGATCGTCGACGCGGTGGGAGACAAGATTGAAATCCACCTCGATGGCGGCATCCGCTCCGGCCAGGATGTACTGAAAGCGCTCTGCCTCGGCGCCAAGAGCACCTTCATCGGCCGCGCCTTCCTCTACGGCCTCGGCGCCATGGGCGAAGCCGGTGTCCACCTGGCCTTGCAGATCATCGCCAAGGAACTCGACATCACCATGGCGCTCTGCGGTGAGCGCGACGTAAAAAATCTCGGCCGCCATAATCTGCTGAATGGTTGAACGCTTTTCTTAGATTGTCATCGCCGGATTTATTCCGGCGACCCATCGATCAACAGGCATCGGCGTAGATCGATGAATGGGTTGCCGGGACAAGCCCGGCAATGACAGAGGAAGGAATCACGATCTCCCAATCCCGTTGATCGCCGGATAGATTTGCACGTAGCGCGCGTATTGCGCCTCGTAGGCTTGCTGCGCCTTGACATCAGGCTTGACCGTCTTCGCAATCCGCGGCGGCGTGCACACCTCCTTGTAAGATGCCCCTGTCGCGGCGATGAGCCCTAGGCGCGCCGCGCCAAAAGCACCGCCGAAATCGCCATCGGCGGGAACATCTACAGGTAAGCCCAATACAGTGGCGATAATCTTCAGCCACAGGCCCGAACGCGAGCCGCCACCCACGGCGGTGACGCGCTCGACCACAGTGCCCGCAACCCTCAGTGCTTCGAGGCTGTCGCGGAAAGCAAAGGCCACGCCGTCCAGCACCGCATGCGTCAGTTCTTTCGCGCCGGTCTCATGCCCCAAACCCATGAGCAGCCCGCGCACCTGCGCATCGGCCACTGGCGTGCGTTCGCCCGAGAGATAAGGCAGGAACAGGGCGGGAGAGGGGCCAAGCAATGTGTTGCCGAGCGCCGCGGCGAGTTTGGGCGCCGGCGTCCGCAACACGCCAGCCAGCCATTCGAGGCTTGCCGCAGCCGACAGAATGACGCCCATCTGGTGCCAGGTATCGGGCACGGCATGGCAGAAGGCATGAACCGCGCGCGCCGCATTGGGACGGAACCTGTCGTTCGACACGAACATGACGCCCGATGTACCGATCGACACAAAGGCCGCACCCGGTGCTACAGCGCCGATGCCGCAAGCCGCCGCCGCATTATCTCCGCCACCACCCGCAACCACCGGTCGTTTCACCATGCTCCAGCTTTTCGCCACAGCGGGCGTGAGTTGTCCGGTGGCCTCGGTTCCTTCGAACAGCCTTGGCATCTGGTCGCGGCGCATGCCTCCGGCGGTAAGAAGCTGGTCCGACCAGGCGCGCTTCTCGACATCGAGCCAGAAAGTTCCAGCCGAGTCCGACATGTCGGAAGCATAGTCGCCCGTCATGCGATACCGCACATAGTCTTTCGGCAAAAGCACCTTCGCGACTTTTTCGAAGATGCGGGGCTCATGCTTCTTCACCCACACGAGTTTGGGCGAGGTGTAACCGGCAAGCGGAATATTACCGGCGATCCGCCGGGCGTTGGGTTCGCGAGCCTCGATATCGTGGCATTCCTCAAAGGCGCGTGCATCGTTCCACAGAATGGCGGGGCGCAAAACTTTTCCCGCGCTGTCGAGCAGCGTTGCGCCATGCTGCTGGCCGGAAAGCCCTATTCCCTCGACGGCGGCGACTGCCTTGGGTTTTTCCTTCGCCATTGCCTTCACCACGGCGTTGCAGGCTTTCCACCAATCCTCCGGCGCTTGTTCAGACCAGCCGGAATGCGGCCGCGATACTTTCAGCGCGGCACTCGCCGTGGCGATAATCTTCTGCTTCCCGTCGATGAGCACGCCCTTGACCGATGAAGTCCCGATATCAAGGCCAAGA
This sequence comes from Aestuariivirga sp., assembly GCA_041742805.1. Taxonomy (GTDB): domain Bacteria; phylum Pseudomonadota; class Alphaproteobacteria; order Rhizobiales; family Aestuariivirgaceae; genus Aestuariivirga. Next base: position 884 of record JBGTNZ010000277.1, on the reverse strand, counting down.
TACATATCACCGCCCGCTATAAACTCGCTCGCGCAAGCGAGCTTCGAGTTGATAGGCTGCGGGGCCAAGCGCGTCGCTTCCCGGAGGCTCCGGCAGAAAGCGGCGAATGTCTTTCACCAGGCCTTCGAGTTTGGCTGGAGCCGGGCGATTGGTAACCGTTAGAGCCCGCATCGCGATGAAAGCGAGACTGGCGAGGGCCGCCTCCAGCAGTGCGCCCGTCCTCTCCTGCTTCGACCATGCGAGGAACACCGGCGAAGCAACATCGTTCTGCCCGAAACCGCCCGACTCGGAGCCAGGCAACAGTGTCGCTCCCGCATATACGCGCGCTTCCTCCTCATAGCCGGTGATCGCCATGGGAAGGCAGCCGAGATAGGCCTCCACCCCGCCCACGCCCAACTGGTCGGGCAGCAGCGACACATTGCCATCGAGTGTCTTCGCAGCCATTCGCTCGGCGATGGTGATGAGATTGACGGTGGCCGCCGTCACCGCATCCATCGCCATGACCGCATGGGGATTATGATAGCCGCCGGTGCTGATGATCTGTCCCAGCCGATGATCTTTGTCCGGCTCAAGCATCACCGGATTATCGGTGATGGCGGCGAGCGATTCCGCGGCGACCTCGGCGGCGAGCCGTTCAGCCCGCCGCGCCTGGCCGAGCATGCGAGGGAGAATGCGAAAACTGACCGGAGCCTGATAGGGTCTCCGCTCACCACCATGGCCTTTGCCTATGGCCTCGCGCAATTGCGCCAGCGCCCAGGCATCATGGGGATTGTTCCAGAGCTCGCCGAGCTCCGCCGCGAAATGGCTGAGCGGCGCGTTGAAGGCCTCCGCCGCCAGCGCAAACACCTCCACCGCCACGGCAAGCCGCGCGCCCGCCGCAAGCG
>JBGTNZ010000276.1:0-8078 GCA_041742805.1 Aestuariivirga sp. | reverse complement strand
CCCTGTTTCTGTTTCAGGAAGAATACAAGGTGCCGTTCCTCAAGCCGGAGCTGGCGGCACTCATGGGGCAAATCGCCGAGCATGTCTTTCCGGTATTGCTGTTCATCGGGCTTGCCACCCGATTCTCCGCCCTCGCGTTGTTCGGCATGACGCTGGTGATCGCGATTTTCGTCTATCCTGAGGCTTATGTAACCCACGGCCTCTGGGCTGCGGTGCTGCTCATGCTGATCAAGTTTGGACCGGGAGCTATCTCCCTAGACCACTTGATCGCCAGGCGTTAGAGAGAGCTCCCGCCCGAGGAGCCTTCATGAATTTTTCGTCGGACAATGTCTACGGGGTCCACCCGCGCATTCTTGCGGCCTTGTCGGAAGCCGATGCCGGCACGGCGCTGTCCTATGGCAAGGATGATTTGAGCCGCAAAGCGGAAGAGAAGCTGTCGGAGGTTTTCGAGAAGGAGGTGCGCGCCTTTCTGGTGACCACGGGAACGGCGGCGAACGGGCTGGCGCTTTCGGCCATTACGCCGGGCTATGGCGCGATCATCTGTCATGCGGAAGCGCATATTTCCTGTGATGAGTGCAATTCGCCGGAATTCTTCACGGGCGGCGCCAAGATCATTGGCCTCCAGGCTCCCGGCGGCAAAATCACGCGCGCGATGATTGACAAGAGGCTCAAGGGTTTCGTCGGCGCCGAGCACGATCCCAAGCCCAAGGGCGTTTCCCTTACCAATGTCACCGAACTTGGCACCGTGTACACTGCCGAGGAAATAGGCGCGATTTCAGCACTCATCAAACCGCGCGGCATGAAGCTACATATTGATGGCGCGCGTTTCGCCAATGCCGTGGCGGGGCTTGGTTGCGCGCCCGCCGATATTACCTGGAGGGCGGGGGTTGATGTCATGTCGTTCGGCGCCACCAAAAACGGCGCCATGATGCTGGAAGCCGTGGTGTTCTTCGATCTGTCGCTGGCTGAGGATTTTCTCTTCCGCCGCATGCGGTCCGGGCAGCTGGTGTCCAAGAGCCGCTATCTCGGCGCGCAAATGCTGGCCTATCTGGAGGGCGGACTGTGGCTTGAAAACGCCCGGAGGGCCAATGAACTGGCGCAGAAACTCGCAGGCGGCTTGAGACGGGCCGCGGCGGTGCGCATGCCCAATCCAGTCCAGGCCAACGAAGTTTTCGCCATTGTCCCGCGCACGATGAAGGACCGGCTGGCGGCATCGGGGGTTATTTTCTTCGACTGGATGCCCGACAGCCTGGGGGACACGATCAAACCGGATGAGATTTTTGTGCGCTTCGTCCTGTCCTACGCCACGCCGGAGGCTGATGTTGACCGCTGTATCAAGCTGATCGCCGGATGAAACCCAAGAATGGTGGAGCAGAGGGGGATCGAACCCCTGACCTCGGCATTGCGAACGCCGCGCTCTCCCAACTGAGCTACTGCCCCTGACTTGGACCGGCGGTTTTTAGAGGCGGCACCCCCTTGGCGTCAAGCTTGCCTGGGGCGCGATGCAGCCCTACAAGGCAGACATCATGGTCAACCCCTTCATCTGGCTTATTCTCACGATCCTCGATATTTATTTCTGGATCATCCTCATCACGGTGATCATGAGCTGGCTCATCGCCTTCAACGTGATCAATGGCGCCAACCCCTATGTGCGGCAGGTGGGTTATGCCTTGCGGCGGCTGACGGAGCCGTTGCTGGCGCCGATCCGGCGCTTCTTGCCCGATTTGGGCGGCATCGATATCTCGCCGATCGTGCTGTTGATCGCCCTGCAATTCGTCCGCTATCTCGTGGCGTATTACGGTTACCGGTTGTCGTGACGATGGCGAAGATCATTGACGGAAAGGCCTTCGCCGAGGGCCTTCGAGCCCGCATCGCCAAAGCGGTTGCCGAACTGAAAGCGAAGCATGGGCTGACGCCGGGGCTTGCCGTGGTGTTGGTGGGCGAAGATCCGGCATCCAAGGTCTACGTGGCGAACAAGGCCAAGCAGACCGTTGAAGCAGGCATGAACTCGTGGGAGCACAAGCTCGCCCGCGAAACCTCGGAAGCCGACCTTCTGGCGCTCATCGACAAGCTCAACAATGATCCCGCCTGCCATGGCATTCTGGTGCAATTGCCGCTGCCCAAGCATATCGATTCAGCAAAGGTGCTCTCGGCGCTTGATCCGGCAAAGGACGTCGATGGTTTTCATGTGGTGAATGTCGGGAAGCTTTCGACGGGGCAAGACTCCCTGGTGGCGTGCACGCCGGTGGGTTCTGTCATGCTTGCCAAGGATGCGCTGGGCAAGCTCGATGGCATCGAGGCGGTGGTGATCGGGCGTTCCAATATCGTCGGCAAGCCGGTGGCGCAATTGTTGCTGGCGGAAAACTGCACGGTTACGATCGCGCATTCGAAGACGAAGGATTTGCCCGCCGTGGTGCGCCGCGCCGATCTTGTCATCGCGGCGGTGGGGCGGGCGGAGATGGTGAAAGGCGATTGGCTGAAGCCGGGCGCTTGCGTTATCGATGTCGGTATCAACCGCGTCGAGCGCGGGGGCAAGGCCAAGCTGGTCGGCGATTGCGATTTTGCTTCCTGCGAGAAGGTGGCGGGCTCGATCACCCCGGTTCCTGGTGGAGTCGGTCCCATGACCATCGCCTGCCTGCTGCACAACACCGTGCGCGCCGCCTGCGCGATCAAGGGTGTTGCAGCGCCGGTGATGTGATGAGAAAGCTTACGGCGTTTGCGATTTTGTGCCTGGGCTCCGGTGCTGCGACCGCCGGAGATGTCACCAGCGCTTACACGGCCTACACTATCGATAAATGCAAACCGACCTCAGCGAACGATACGGAATCCTCCAGTGAGTTCACCTGCATTGGTCTCGCAGGCTACGATATCTACTGGGCCGAGGGCGATTTACGAACTTTCGTTGCCTACGGCAACCATGGGTTTGAGCATTGCTCGGCGCAGCAGACCTTCGGGGCCTTCAATACGCTCAACAAGACGGTGGAATGGCGCCTGGAAAACGGCAAACCATTTGCCGCGATCCAGCGCTGGAACGTCTCTGATGAAACGGCCACGAAAACAAAATCCTGGCTGGGCGTGACGAGGATCGAGGACGGTAATTCCTGCCGCGTGGCTTTGGTCGAAGGATCATTGCCGGGCGCGAACGGGAAAGCCCGCGAGGCCGCCGACCGCCTGGCGCGCAAATTCAACTGTCAGACAGGAACCGCGGAAGTGATCAGCGCCGCCCCGGTGAAGGCAGAAGATTTGATGTCGGGAACGCCCTGCGGCTTTGAGTGATCACGCGGCGGTTTCGGATTCCTTGGCGCGGCTCGTGCGCTTGCGGAGATGGGGGTCGAGGATGGCCTTGCGCAGGCGGATCGACTTCGGCGTGACTTCCACCAACTCATCATCGCCCACATAGGCCAACGCCTTTTCCAGCGACATGCGGATGGGGGGCGTCAGAACCACCGCTTCATCCTTGCCGGAGGCGCGGACGTTGGTGAGCTTCTTGCCCTTGATCACGTTGAGTTCGAGGTCGTTGCCGCGCGTGTGCTCGCCCACGATCATACCGGCGTAGACCTTGGTGCCGTGCTCGATGAACATGGGGCCACGGTCTTGCAAATTGAAGATCGCATAGGCCACCGCTTCGCCGTCGGCATTTGAGAGCAGTGCGCCGGTGTGGCGGCCGGGAATTTCGCCGGTATGCGGCGCATAGGAATGGAACAGGCGGTTCATGATCGCGGTGCCGCGCGTGTCGGTCATGAGTTCGCCCTGATAGCCGATGAGGCCGCGGGTGGGCGCGTGGAACACGATGCGCTGGCGGCCGGTGCCGGAGGGGCGCATGTCGCGCATCTCGGCGCGGCGCTCGGAGAGCTTCTGTACCACGATGCCGGTATAGGCCTCATCGACGTCGACGATCACCTCTTCGATGGGCTCAAGCTTTTCGCCGGTCGCCTCATCGGTGCGGAACACGACGCGGGGGCGGCCAACGGTGAGCTCGAAGCCTTCGCGGCGCATGGTTTCGATCAGGATGCCGAGCTGCAATTCACCGCGGCCCGCCACTTCGAAGGCATCGGTTTCGGTTTCCGAGGGGGAAACGCGGAGCGCCACATTGCCTTCGGCCTCGCGCAACAGGCGCTCGCGGATGACGCGGCTTTGCACCTTGTCGCCTTCCTTGCCGGCGAGCGGGCCGTCATTGATACGGAAGGTCATGGTCAATGTCGGCGGATCGATGGGCTGGGCGGCGATGGGGTCGGTAATTGAAGGATCGCAGATGGTGTCGGCGACGGTGGCTGTGGTGAGTCCGGAAATTGCGACAATGTCGCCGGCCTGGGCCTCATCCACGGGAAGGCGCTCAAGGCCACGGAAGGCGAGAACCTTGGAGATGCGGCCTTGCTCAACGGTCTTGCCATCGCGGGCCAAGGCCTTGACCGTCTGGTTCGCCTTGACCGAACCGGAACGCACCCGGCCGGTGAGCACACGGCCGAGGAACGGATTGGCCTCGATGGTCGTCACCAGCATACGGAATGGGCCATCCTCGACCACGGGCGGCTTGAAATGCTCCACCACGAGATCGAACAGGGGGGCCATGGTGCCAGTCGAGCCGCCGGGCTTTTGCGCCATCCAGCCCTGCTTGGCTGAGCCATAGAGGATGGGGAAATCGAGCTGCTCCTCGGTTGCATCGAGGGCTGCGAAAAGATCGAAGACCTCGTTCACCACTTCGCTATGGCGCTCGTCCGGTCGGTCGATCTTGTTGATCACGACGATGGGCTTGAGGCCGATCTTGAGCGCCTTATGCAGCACGAACTTGGTCTGCGGCATGGGACCTTCGGCGGCATCGACGAGAAGTGCGGCGCCATCCACCATATTGAGGATGCGTTCGACCTCGCCGCCGAAGTCGGCGTGGCCCGGTGTATCGACAATGTTGATGCGGGTGTCCTTCCATACCAGCGACGTCACCTTGGCGAGAATGGTGATGCCGCGCTCGCGCTCGAGGTCGTTAGAATCCATGGCGCGCTCCGCCACCTTCTGGTTCTCGCGGAAGGAGCCGGACTGGGAGAGCAGCCGGTCGATCAGGGTGGTCTTGCCGTGATCGACATGGGCAATAATCGCTATGTTGCGCAAATTCATGTGGCGCCGAAACTTTCTAGACTGATGGACGAAGCTCGGCGCTTAGCATGGGGGCTTCCTAAAGGCAATTTAACCGGAAGCCCGGGCAGTGGATCAGTTTGAAATTCCGTTTTGACTCAATCCGGGCATTGACTATCTTCAGATGCCCACGTCGCACGCAAGCCTTTTCTCTGGCCCGGGTGATCTGAGTAAGGGGGAATTTTCATGGTGCGCCATGCCGATTCTGCAACCATAGACCGTCTGCTGGACTATCCCGGTCTGATTGGAGCGCTGCGCGAAGCCCATCGTGCGGATGCAATGCCGCAGCTCCACACCGATATAATGACCGAGGCCGGTGGCGCCAATGCATTCGTTTCACTCGTTGCCTGGGCGAGCGGAGATCTGATTGCGGTCAAGCTTGTCGGGGTCTTTTCCGCCAACGTGAATATGTCGCCGCCACAACCTTCCGTACAGGGACTTGTTGCTCTGTTCAGTGGCACGACGGGTGGGATACTGCTCACGGGCGATGGTGCGTCTTTGACATTCCGCAAGACCGCGGCTGATTCCGCGCTCGGCGCGGATTTTCTGGCGCGGCGGGATGCGCGCACCTTGCTGGTGGTCGGGGCGGGCGGACTCGCACCCCACGTCATCGAGGCTCATATGACGGTTCGTCCGTCACTCGACCGCGTTCTGATCTGGAATCGCAATGCCGGCAAAGCGGAGGCGCTGGCTCAGCGTCTTCGTCATTTACCAGCAGCCGTATCAGCCATTCGCGATCTACCTGCAGCGCTCCCGGAAGCTGACATCATCTCCTGCGTCACCATGGCGACCGAACCAGTGGTCCGGGGGACGCTGCTGAAGCCGGGCGCGCATGTCGACCTGATCGGAGCCTATCTGCCGGATATGCGCGAGGCCGATGACGATGTTGTCCGCCGGGCCGGAAAAATCTTTGTCGATACACGGGTCGAATGCGAAGGATCGGGGGAGATCGGCAAGCCACTCGCATCTGGGCTGATCACCCGGGACGGCGTTGTGGCCGACCTTTTCGATCTCTGCACGGGACGCCATTCGGGCCGCACCTCGGATTCAGAGGTCACCATGTACAAGAATGTGGGGGGAGGCCATTTGGACCTCTTCGCGGCGCGGCACCTGCTTCATCGCCTGAACATGGCGAGCTGATACCCGAGATGCTAAGGGCCCCGTAGCGGATTTCGAACCGCCCACTACCGGAAGCCCGGTTCCGCAGCGGTTTGACGGATATTGTCTTCGACAACAGAATCGAAAACCGCAAGGAACTGGTTTCTGATCTCATCGCGTTCGGACAGGACCTGGTGAAGCGAATCGCGGATGACAATGAGAGAAACGCCGGAAACATGCTCCGCCATCCGGTGCATGGCCTCATTGTCGACCACCCGGTCGAGGCCGGCGGCAACCATCAGGATGGGGCAGGTGAAGCGATCGCGGGGCCCCATGGCCTGGAGACCGGCGGCGGATTTCCGCGCTGCCTTCAGCCATGAGAATGTCGGCCCGCCCACGCCGAGCTGCGGAGCCTGCTCAAGGACAGCGGAATCGCGTTCCCAGCGGATCCGGTCCGAGGTGAGGGGGTTTCCGGGGAAATCCTCCCGGCCAAGCTGTTGCCGGTTCCGGGCAGGCAGGAACATCCAGCCCAGGCCCAGGGACGTGCTTAGAAAAACCAGTGCCCGGACCAGCGGCAAAGGCCACAAGCCGTAAACCAGGCCAACCAGCGGCGCCAGGATGATTGCCCTGGCAAACCAGGTCCGGCGGCGAAGATTACGCAGCACAACATTGCCACCAGTCGAATGGGCCAGCGCAAAATAGGGTTTTGGGCATTGGGCGATCACCACTTGGGTCATCGCGGCATTGATGTCTTCGTCATATTCGCGGAAATCCTTGATATGACTGCGGCGCGGGTTGGCGAGCGGGCGCTCGGAACCGCCTTGGTCGCGAAAATCGAAAGAGGCCACGGCAAAACCCCGTGCCATCAGATCGCGCATGGTTTCAAAATAGCGTTCCATAAAGTCGCCGCGCCCGCCGATCAGTACGACCGTGCCCTTGGGATGCTCAAGCTGGGTATACATGGCGCGCAGCCTGACCCCATCCCGTGTCTTGACCGGCACGCAAACGGCGCCAGCCGGGAGAGGGTTTTCCGGGGTGGGATAAAGCTGCATTGATTTTCGTGTCGCCAGCTGTTTAGCGCGGCGAACGAAGGCCGGCTAGCGGACTTTGCGCACCTCGGTCAGCTCGCCGCTCGCTGCATCCAGCTTGATCGCGTAGGTCTTGCCATCCCTTGCCGCGTCAAAAGCATAGACTTTACCCTCGCAACTGGATGCCTTGACGCCGGTGAATCCGTAGCCGCTGATGATGGTTTCGGCCTTTTCACATGACAGGGAGCCCTTTGCGGTGCGTGCAGCCTTGGGCTTGGCAGCGAGGGGCGTATTGGCTTCCGGGGTGGCCGCGACGACAGCCTTGGCTTCCGGCTTGGCGGCAACCACAGCCTTGGCTTCCGGCTTGACGGCAACGACAGGCTTGGCTTCCAGCTCGGGTGAAATCGCGGGAGATTGGGCGGCAGTCTTGAACGGCTTTGACTTTTTCGCCGCCTGAACCTTGGCCTTGGCGGCTTTCTTGGACGCCGAGGCCTTTTTCTTGGCGTTTTTCGCAGCCTTTTTCTTCAGGAGCTTTTTGCGAGCTTGTGGATCGTAGTACGGGTTATAGGCGTCGTATTCGGGCTCATCGTAATAGCGGTAGTAGCGCGGCGGCGGCGGGGGAAGGAAGAAGGGCCCTGGGTAATATCCCGGATAGCGGCGGTCGTGATTGGCCTCAGCATCGCTGGCAAGAAAACTAGCAGCGAGACCCACAGTCAACGCCGCAAGCAATGCACGATGGATCATGTTCTTCCTCCACGGCGATTTTGCAGATTAACCTCGCCCACGCCTTAACGCCTCGCGGCGAGGTAAGTTCCATTACCTACA
>JBGTNZ010000275.1:0-8487 GCA_041742805.1 Aestuariivirga sp. | reverse complement strand
GCTTAAGAACGCCGACTTCATCCTGGATACGGGTGAAGCCATGAAGTTCTATCAGGATGGCTGGACGAAGGTCAAAGCCGCCAAGTAGGCCGTAAGCGGGCCGCGGCCCTTGGGCCGCGGCCTTTCGATTTGGCACAATCCTATTTTTTACAGGTTCATCATGCTGTCTATCAACACATCCGTTCAGGCGCTTTCTCCCGATCTCCTCGAGAAATACAGAGGGATTTCTCCCGCTGCGATGGGCCATCACATCGAGAACGGCATAATGAATGCGTCAATCCGGCCCATCCAACAGAATATCTCGGTGGTAGGGCGGGCCGTGACAGTACAGTGTCTCGGGCGGGACTCCGCCGTCGTCTACAAGGTCATCGACCTGTTGCAGAAGGGCGACATCCTCGTGATCGATCGGGCGGGAGACATGCGTTATGCCTGCTGGGGCGAAATGACAACGCTGGCCTCCCATCTGCGGGGGGTTGCAGGCGTTATCATCGATGGCCTCGTCACCGATGTCGGGTTCATTCGAAACTGCCCGATGCCGGTCTATTGCAAAGGCGTGACGCCGATTACGACGCAACTGACCGGAACGCAGGGAAGTATCAACCAGCCGATTCAATGCGGCGGTGTGGTCGTCAAGGCGGGCGATCTGATTTGCGCGGATGACAATGGCGTCGCAGTGCTTGACCCGGCTCTCGCCGCCGCATGGCACGCCCGGTTCCAAAGTGAAGAGGAAGATGATGCGAATTACCGGGACAAACTTCAGGCGGGGAAACTTATATCGGAAATTTCGGCGATCGATGAGCTGATTGGCGCGGCAGGCAAGGCCGTCATCATATGAGCGATTTTGCGGTAGAGCTGATCAACGTTACAAAGAAGTTTGACGCGCGTCACGCCAACCGTCGCACCTCTTCCGAGGTCGTAAATGCCATCTGCAATATCGACCTTAACGTAGCATGTGGCGAGTTTTTCACGCTTCTTGGCCCCAGCGGCTGCGGAAAAACCACGACGCTCCGGGTGGTCGCGGGTTTTGAGCAGCCGACGTCCGGCGAGATTCGAATTCAGGGCCAGAACATGAATGACGTACCGGCCCATGACCGGCCGGTGAACACCGTCTTCCAAAGCTATGCGCTTTTTCCGCACCTGACTGTTTTCGACAACGTCGCATTTGGGCTGTCGGTGAAGCGGGTGCCGCAAAAAGAAATCGCCCAACGAGTGGCCGAAGCCTTGGAGCTCGTTCGGCTTCCCACCATGGAACAGCGGCGCCCTTCAGAGCTCTCAGGCGGTCAGCAGCAACGTGTGGCGCTCGCGCGCGCACTCGTCAACCGGCCCGCCGTGCTTCTCCTGGATGAACCGTTTGGCGCGCTCGATCTGCAACTGCGGAAGGAGATGCAGCTCGAATTGAAAAACATGCAGCGCCGCTTGGGCATCACCTTCCTGTTCGTCACCCATGACCAGGAGGAAGCGCTTACCATGTCGGACAGAATTGCCGTGATGCATCGAGGCGCGATACTTCAGATTGGGACCCCCGTTGATATCTATGAGCGGCCGACCACCCGCTTCAGCGCGGAATTCATCGGCGAGATGAACTTTCTCGAGGCCGCTGTGACGAGTCGGCGGCCGCGCGCAGCGCTTGTCACGGCAGGTGGCGTCCAGTTTGAGATTCCGGAAGCGATCGAGGGCGAACGAGTGACGCTCGCCTTCCGCCCGGAAGCCGTAATGATTGCCAATTCCTCCGCGGGCGGAGCGGATGACATTCGGTTCACGGGGACCTTGAAAGATACGATCTACATCGGAACGGACCGGCGTTATCTGGTTTCGCTCCCCACGGGGGAAGTGATCGTTTCCAGGCGCCAGAATTTGATCGCGAAGAACGATCGCATCGGCATCAATGCCGGCGATCAGGTTTCATTGCTGGTTGGAAAAGCGGATGTTCGACCGCTCACCCACTGAGCCGGAGGAAAGGGAAGTCATGAGTATGAAGGCAGCGGTAATTCAGATGAACGTGGGCTCAGACAAGCAGGCGAATATCGCCAAGGCGCGCCGGCTCATCGACAGCGCCTGCGAGGAATACGATGTGGATCTGGTCCTCTTGCCGGAGTGTTTCACTTTTTTTGGCGGCTCCCGCGATGAGCAGCGTGCTTCAGCCGAGCCCTGCCCCGGGGGCGAAGCCTACGCGATGCTGAAGGAGAGCGCCGAGCGCCACGGCGTCTTCGTTCATGGCGGATCGCTCAACGAGCGTGCCGGGAACAGCGTCCACAATACCTCGATCGTCTTTAATCGCTCCGGCAAGGAAATCGCCCGCTACCGGAAAATCCACATGTTCTCGATCACCGCACCCGATGGAACCGTGTTTGACGAGAAATGGCTTTATACGCCCGGATCGGACGTGGTGGTTTACGATCTCGACGGCGTCCGTGTCGGTTGCACCATTTGCTACGATCTTCGCTTCCCTGAGCTTTTCCACGCGCTGGTCAAGGAAGGAGCGCAAGTCATCGCGGTTCCCTCCGCCTTTACGCTGCAAACGGGAAAAGAGCATTGGGAGGTCCTGTTGCGCGCGCGAGCGATCGAAACGCAATGTTATATCCTGGCGGCGTCGCAGGAGGGCGCCTATGTCGAGGACGGGCTGACGCTCTACACCTATGGCCATTCCCTGATCGCTGAGCCTTGGGGAACGGTCGTCGCGCGCAGGGGACTGGGAGACGGCGTGATCGTCGCCCCCATCGAGCCTCACGACATCGCGGCCGCCCGAAGGAGGATTCCGCTTTCCGACCATCGCGCCCAGCGCCTCGCGCTGAATTTGTAACGGCAATGCGGCTTCAGAAAATGGACAGACCCAACTATCCAAGCGCATTCCTGCACCCGTTTTCGCACCTTCCGACCCTTCAGCAATCGGGGCCGGTCGTCGTCGATCATGGGAAGGGCATCTATATCTATGACGACCAGGGGCGCCGTTACCTGGAAGGCAATTCCGGTCTCTGGAACGCGGTCTTGGGATTCGACAACCAGAACCTTATCGCCAGTGCGCAACGCGCTTATGCCAAGCTTCCCGCCTATCACGCCTTCTTCGGCCGTGTCGCTCAACCGGCGCTTGACCTGTCGGAACGGCTGGTGAAGCTCGCTCCGATGGAGGCCAACCGGGTTTTCTATGCGAACTCCGGGTCGGAGGCCAACGACACGGTTGTTAAATTGCTCTGGTTCCTCGCCGAGGCGGAGGGTCAGCCGCATCGCCGGCTCCTGTTAAGCCGGAGGAACGCCTATCACGGCATGACGATCATGACGGCAAGCCTTACGGGCAAGGACTATGTGAAGTCCGCGTCCGGCCTGCCGCTTCCCGAGGTGCGCCATCTGACGTGCCCGCATTACTGGCGCGAAGGTAAAGCCGAGAGCGAAGAGGAATTCTCCGCAAGGCTCGCCGTCGAGCTCGAACAAACCATTCGCAACACGGGATCGGACCGCTTCGCCGGTTTCTTCGCGGAGCCGGTTCTCGGCGCCGGCGGCGTCATCCCCCCTCCTCGCGGTTACTTCGAGGCGATCCAGCCGGTTCTGAAGAAGTATGGCGTTCCACTCATCGCCGATGAGGTGATTTGCGGCTTTGGTCGGACCGGCGAGTTCTGGGGTTCACTGAAGTATGGCATGCACCCCGACATCGTCGTGGCGTCCAAAGTCATCACCGCCGGCTTCTTTCCAATGGGGGCCATCATCCTCTCGCCCGCCATGACGGAGCGGATCGACAAGGCGTCGGCAAAGTATGAAGAGCTCCCCACCGGCTTTACAACCGGAGCGCACCCCGTCGGCTGCGCCATCGCGCTGACCGCTCTTGATGAAATTCTCGATGGCGGCGTTTTCGAGAACGTGAAAGCCGTTTCACCGCGCTTCCAGAAAAGGCTTGCCGCCATGGCCGACCATCCCATGGTGGGAGAGGCCCGCGGCGTGGGCTTGATGGGCGCGCTTGAAATGGTGTCGAACAAAAAGACGAAAGCCCCCTTCGCAAGCAATCTCGACGTAAGCGAGCGGGTGGCCCGTCAGGCGCTCAAGAATGGCTTGATCTGCCGGCCCCTTGGCGCGGCAATCATCCTGGCTCCTCCGTTCATCATCACCAATGCCGAGATCGACGAGCTGTTCGACATCCTCCAGCGGACGCTTGATGAGGTCCATACGGGCATCCTTAAAACCCACTGACATTTCGGGAGAACGCATGATGAAACGGATTGGCTGTTGGCTTGCCGCGCCCGATATTGTGTTCATCGAGATCGCCGCGGATCTGGGATATGGCACGCTGGTGCTGGACGCCGAACACGGCATCTTCGATCTGAAGGATTTCGACAGGCTGATCCCTTTCGCGCGCCGTCTCGGCTTCGATGTCTTCGTCAAGGTGGAAGGCCCTCGCGCCGAACCCATCCAACAGGCGCTAGATTTTGGCGCCAGCGGGGTCATCGTTCCCCACATCGGCGCGGTCGCCCACGCGCGTTCCGTCTGCGCGGCGGCAAAATATCCCCCGCTGGGAACGCGGAGCTATGCCGGGGCGCGAACGGTCCGCTACGGGGCGCCTGCACCCACCTATTTTGACGACGACAACCGCGCGACATTATGTTTTGCGATGGTGGAAACAGCGGAGTCGTTTCAGGACGTCGCAGCCATAGCGGCACTGCCGATGGTCGATGGCATTTTTGCCGGACCCTCTGACCTGTCGCTCACCCGTGGACGCGGGCGTTACGGCTTCACCGATGCGGACCGCGCCGACATTGGACACATCGCGGCGGTATGCAGGGCGGCAGGCAAGCCGTGGATCATGCCGGCCTGGCGCGCCGACGAGAAGGTTTTCGCCGATGAGCATGGCGCCGCCATCACTTTGATCGCCGAACAGCAAAGTGCAATGGCGATTGGGCTCGATCTGGCAATAAAACGCGTATCTTAATTTTTATGAAGACAGCTCATTGTCCCTAGGGATACCCTTGATCTTGGCGATACGCTGGAATTTCACGGCCCCCTTCAACACCATGCCTTGAGCCAACTGATCCGTGGTTTCGCGGAATATTTCCTGCCAGGGAGTCTGGCTTTCCGGAAATTTGTAACCTCCGGCTTTTTCGAGCGCGGCGCGGCGTTCGGCGATCTCGCCGCTTGCAAGCAACACATTGCAAGTGCCCTCATTGAGATCGATCCGCACACGGTCGCCATTCTTCAGAATAGCAAGGCCGCCGCCCGCGGCCGCCTCGGGCGAGGCATTGAGGATCGAGGGCGAACCCGAGGTGCCCGATTGGCGGCCGTCGCCGACGCAAGGAAGCGAGCGGATGTTCTTCTCGAGAAGATAAGTGGGTGCCCGCATGTTAACGACTTCGGCGGAACCGGGATATGCCAGTGGCCCCGCGCCGCGAATGAAGAGAATTGTGTGCCCGTCGATGGCAAGTTTGGGATTGTCGATGTTGGCGTTGTAATCCTCAGGCCCGTCAAACACGATCGCCTTGGCCTCGAAGGCATTGGGGTCCCTGGGGTTCGAGAGATAGCGGTCACGGAATTCCGACGAGATCACGCTGGTTTTCATGATTGCGGAATCAAACAGATTGCCGGTGATCGTCTTGAAGCCCGCATGCTGCTTCAGAGGCTTGCCGTATTCCTTGATGACATTACGGTCCCAGGAGAATTTGCCCGTGCAATTCTCACCAATGGTCTTGCCATTGGCGGTCATGCAATCCTCATGGATTTTTCCCGCCGCGATAAGTTCAGCGATGACGGCGGGAACGCCGCCGGCGCGGTGATAGTCTTCACCCAGATATTCGCCGGCGGGTTGCAGATTGACCAGAAGCGGCAGGCTATAGCCATGCTTCTCCCAATCGGCGACCTCCAAGGGAACGCCGATGTGGCGGGCGATGGCATTCAGATGATTGGGCGCATTGGTTGAGCCGCCGATTGCTGTGTTGACGGCGATGGCGTTCTCGAAGGCCTGGCGTGTCATGATCTTGGAGGGCGTCAAATCCTCGTGCACCATGCCGACGATGCGGCGGCCGGTTTCATAGGCGATCTGGCCGCGCTCGCGGTAGGGCGCTGGAATCGCCGCGTTGCCTGGTAGCGTCATCCCCAAGGCCTCCGCCAGCGAATTCATGGTGGTGGCGGTGCCCATGGTGTTGCAGAAACCAGCCGAGGGTGCGGAGGTGGCGGTCAGTTCGAGGAAACCTTCATAGTCGAGCTCGCCAGTGGCAAGCTTCTCGCGCGCCATCCACACGATGGTGCCGGAGCCCGTGCGCTGGCCCTGGTGCCAGCCGTTGAGCATCGGGCCGGAAGAGAGCGCTATGGCAGGAATATCAAGAGTGGCCGCAGCCATCAGGCAGGCTGGAGTGGTCTTGTCGCAACCGATGGTGAGCACCACGCCATCGATGGGATAGCCGTACAGCACTTCGACGAGCCCGAGATAGGCGAGGTTCCGGTCGAGCGAGGCGGTAGGACGTTTGCCGGTTTCCTGAATGGGATGGACGGGAAATTCGAGCGGGATACCGCCCGCCTGATAGATGCCATCGCGTACCCGCTTGGCCAGATCGATGTGGGAGCGATTGCAAGGGGAAAGATCGGAACCCGTCTGCGCGATGCCGATGATCGGCTTGCCGCCCTGCAATTCGCCGCGTGTGATCCCGAAATTGAGATAACGCTCGAGATACTGAGCCGTCATGTAGGCGTTGTCAGGGTTGTCGAACCAGGCCTGGGATCGGAACTTCATCGGATTCCTCCTGTCGCGTGAGAAGAACGATCCACGACGAGCACCGTCGGCATGGGCTCGCCCGAGAAATGCGCGTCAATGTTGTCGAGAACCGTGCGCCCCATCGCGGCAAGTGTTTCGTGCGTGTAGACTCCCTGATGGGGAGACAATATCACGTTTGGAAGTTCCTTGAGCTGCTCTGGAACGTTCGGCTCATCGGCAAACACATCGAGACCGGCGCCCGCCAACTTTCCTTGTACCAGCATTTCCACCAATGCCGGTTCATCGATTGCTTGACCGCGACTGACATTGATCAAGTACCCTCTCGCTCCAAGCGCCTCCAGCACCTCGCGGCTGACGATCTTGTGGGTCGCCGGGTTGTTGGGAACGACAACCACCAAAAAGTCGGCCTCGCGCGCCATCTCAACCAGATCCTCGTAGTATGGATAGGGAATATTCTGCTGCCTGGTTCGTCCGCAGTATAGCACGCGCATTTTCATGGCTTGGCACCTGGACGCGATCTCCTTGCCCATCCGGCCAAGGCCGAGAATGCCGGCGGTCTTGCCCGCGAGCTGGTGCTGGGATGGATATTTGCCGCTGGTCCATTTGCCATCCCGGATATACCAATCCGCAGCAACAAGTTGCCGGGCCGCCCCGATCATCAATCCCACCGCAAGTTCGGCAACCGCATCATTAACGACATGCGGCGTGATCGCAACGCGAATGCCTCGCCGCTTCGCCTCTGCGAGGTCAGTGTCATCCATGCCGATGCCGAACTTGCAAATGAGTTCCAGGCTGGGAAGTTTCGCCATGGTTTCCCGGTCCAGCTCATGGGTGATACACGCGCGAATCCTCAAACCCATTTCGCCTAAATATCGGTCGCGATCCTTCACTTCGTGGAGCCGGTGCAAGCTATAACGGGAGGCCAATGCTGCTTCCGCGCTTTCCGGAAGCTCGTGAAAAAGCATCACATCTACCTGCATGTGCGATCTCCCCAGTTGCTATGCTCTGCTACGGCCTTGCGTCTCCGGCACTGAGGTGCGGGGGCCGCGTCCGGCGAACCAATCCACAACATTGTCGACGACCAGCCGGGCCATGGCCTCACGGGTGGCGAACGATCCGGACCCGATGTGCGGGAGGAGAACAACATTGTCCATTCTCATGAGTTGTTCGGGCACGTTAGGCTCGTTTTCAAACACATCCAGTCCCGCGGCATGGATTGTTTCGCTTTCCAGCGCCGCTATAAGTGCATGCTCATCGACGGTTGCCCCGCGTCCGATATTTATCAGAACACCGTCGCGTCCCAGCGCGCTCAAGACCTCGGCGTTGACGGCGTGGCGGGTGCCTTTTCCGCCCGGAACAGCACAAATCAGCGTGTCGGCCTTTCGGGCCAATTCCACGATTCCGGGAATATACTCGTATGAGACGCCGGGCTGCTTCGTACGGCCGCAGTAGCAAATCTTTACTCCAAATGCTTCCAGGCGCCGCGCCACCGCCTTGCCGATACGCCCAAGCCCGAATATTCCGACCGTCCTGCCGCGGAGAGTGGACGTCAATCGGTAGTCCCCGGCCCGCCATTTTCCCGAGCGCACATGGCGGTCGGCCTGCGGCAGCTCCCTGATCGTCCCCAGCAAAAGCCCGATGCACATATCGGCGACCTCATCGTCGAGAACACCCGGGGTATTGGTGACCACAATGCCGCGCCGGCCAGCCGCAACGGCATCGATCCCGTCATAGCCGACCCCGATGCTCGCCACGATCTCCAGCTTGGGAAACCGGCTCAACAGCTCGTCGCTGACCGATCC
>JBGTNZ010000274.1:0-3070 GCA_041742805.1 Aestuariivirga sp. | reverse complement strand
CCGCTTAGGAGCTCAGAATTATAGGGTCTCAGAGTTCTGGTTGCTCTTTTTCTTTTGCAGTTTATCCGCGACGTAACACTTTTTTTCTGCTAATTTCATATCTAATTTGCAGGAATTCTACGCATCTCAGATTGCCATGGATAAAATAGACCGCAAGCTGCTGGATCTTGTTCAGCGGAACAATCGATTGACCACAGCCGAGCTGGGCGAGAAGGCCGGCTTGTCGGCCACCTCTTGCCAGCGAAGGCTTCATCGGCTCCGGGAAGAGGGGGCGATCGAGAAAGACGTGGCGTTGCTCTCGCCTACTGCGATCGGCCGGCCGTTGATTCTGATCGTCGAAGTCGTATTGACGAAAGGCGATTCAGAACTCTTCGACAGGTTTAAGCGTCTGATGAGCAATTGTGACGAGGTGTGCCAGTGCTATTCGGTTTTGGGGCACATCGACTTTGTTCTTCTTCTCACCATGAAAGATATGGATGAGTACGATCATTTTTGCAGGAAACACTTTTTTGACAACCCCGACGTCAAAAACTTTGAAACTATCGTCGTGAAGAATCGGGTGAAAGCCGGTTTCCAGATGCCACTGCGTTAGACCAAGAATAAGAGTCTTCGGGGGAACGTCGCGCTGAAAAGTGGGGCCTGGCCTTCGCCGGGATGACTAATTGGATACTAACCTTTCAATAGAGTTCTTAGCTGGAAATCAGGGTCGGTAAGGGCCGCTTCGGCGGGTTTGGCCCGTTTTCCGATCAGCAGTTCCAGCATCTTGATATCGCGGGCGATCACGTTGCCTTTTCCGATGCCGCTGGCGCCGACCAGCGTGCCATCGTCTTTAAGGTGACAGAGGATGAAAGCGCCGTCCTTGAGGGGGCGGGTGATGATGCGGCTGCCATCTTCCGGGGCGCCGGCGATTTGCAGGTTGAGATCATACTGATCCGACCAGAACCAGGGCACGGCCTCGAAGCGCTTGTCGACACCGGCCATATTTGCTGTGGCGACCGCGGCCTGATCCTGGGCGCTGCGCCAGGCTTCAAGGCGCATGCGGCGTCCGCCGAAGATCGGATGAGGGAAGGAACAGCAATCGCCCACGGCATAGATATGGGGATCGCTGGTGCGCATGTGATCGTCACAAGCGATGCCGTTATCCATGGCGAGGCCTGCCTGCTCGCCGAGAGCGACCGCAGGCGCTGCTCCGATACCGGCAATAAGGATGTCTGCCTCGATGCGACGGCCATCCTGGATGGTGACGGTATCAGGTCCAATCGCGGAGATTTTTGCATTGGGTATAATTGTAACACCGGCTTCCGCATGACGGGCGGCGACGGCATCGGCAATCTCCGTGGGGACGCCCCGCAGCAAGATGCGCGGCAGAGCCTCAATCACCGTTACCTTGCAGCCACGCTTGGCGGCGCTTGAAGCAAGTTCGAGTCCGATGAAGCCGCCGCCGATGATGGCGATGGCGGCACCGGGCTTAAATACAGCGCGAAGGGCGAGGGTGTCGGCGAAATCACGGAGCAGCATGGCGCGCTCGGCTCCCGATATGGAGAGCTTCCGTGGCTTAGCGCCGGTGGCGAGGAGCAATTTCTCGTAGGCGACCTCGCGGCCATCGGCCAGCTTGACGTGTTTGTTGGCGCGATCGATCGAAACTACCGGCGATCCGCCCATCCACGTGGCGCCGAGAGATTTGATCGTATCTTCATCGAGCAACAGGACCGGTGTGGGATCTGTCTCGATGCTTATCGAGGCTTTGGATAGCGGCGGGCGGTCGTAGGGCGGGAGGGCTTCCTCGCCGATCAGAGTTATCGGTCCCTGCCAGCCATGTTCGCGAAGGCCAACCACAGCGCGGGCCCCTGCCCTGCCCGCGCCTACGATCACCATCCCCGGTTCCGTCATGATTCCTCCAATCGGCGGCGTACCAAGCCCGTTCTCAAGCCATATGCAAGACCTGCAATTATGTCGTGGCAGCTCCCCCTTCCGCCTTGCGCCAAATTCTCTATAACGGCGCGTCCACACGAAACGGAGACCGCCATGATGGTACGTGTCGCAATCAATGGGTTTGGCCGCATCGGGCGCAACATCGTCCGCGCTATCTTTGAATCGGGGCGCAAGGACATCGATGTCGTCGCCGTCAACGATCTGGGGCCGGTCGAAACCAATGCCCATCTGCTGCGCTATGACTCCGTGCATGGGCGTTTTCCGCACGAGGTACGAGTGGAAGGCGACTCGATCAACATTGGCGCGGACAAATTCAAGGTAACGGCGATCAAAGACCCCACGCAGCTGCCGTGGAAGGATCTGGGCGTCGACATCGCGCTGGAATGTACCGGCCTATTCACGGCGAGGGACAAGGCTTCCGCCCATCTTGTTGCTGGGGCCAAACGGGTGCTGATCTCGGCTCCGGGGGAGAATTCGGACCTGACGGTCGTCTATGGCGTCAACCACGACAAGCTGACAAAGGAGCATGTTGTGGTTTCCAATGCTTCGTGCACGACCAATTGTCTGGTGCCGGTCGTCAAGGTGCTGCACGACGCCATCGGCATCGACCATGGCTTCATGACCACGATCCATTCCTACACCGGCGATCAGCCGACGCTCGATACCATGCACAAGGATTTATACCGGGCGCGCGCCGCCGCCATGTCGATGATTCCAACATCGACGGGCGCTGCGAAGGCTGTTGGCCTGGTGCTTCCGGAACTCAAAGGGAAACTCGACGGAGTTTCAATCCGGGTGCCGACGCCCAATGTTTCGGTGGTGGATTTCAAGTTTGTCGCCAAGCGCACGACGACAATCGAGGAAGTCAATGACGCCATCAAGTCTGCATCCGAACAACAATTCAAGGGCATCCTTGGCTATACCACGGAGCCGAATGTCTCGATTGACTTTAACCACAATCCCAACTCGTCCACCTTCCACATGGACCAGACCAGGGTGATGGAGGGAACCTTCGTTCGTATTCTGACCTGGTACGATAATGAGTGGGGCTTCTCGAACCGCATGGGCGATGTGGCGGTTGCCATGGGCAAATTGCTTTAGCCGATGGCGCGGCCGCTGCTGATTGCTACCTCGATCC
>JBGTNZ010000273.1:0-7380 GCA_041742805.1 Aestuariivirga sp. | reverse complement strand
GCGGGGCTCATAAACCGGATCGGCGCGTGGTGCTTGCAGGAAGCCTGCCGCGTTGCGGCTCAGTGGCCGCCCCATCTCACGGTGGCCGTCAATCTCTCGCCAGCGCAATTCTATTCCGGTTCATTGATCCAGGATGTGCGTCACGCTCTCGACGTCAACCTCTTTCCTTCATACCGGCTCGAGGTCGAAATCACTGAAGGCACGCTCCTCAAGGATTCCGAATTGGTGCTGCAACAATTGCGCGTCCTCAGGGATATGGGCATTGCCGTGGCGCTGGATGATTTCGGCACCGGCTATTCGAGCTTGAGCTATCTGTGGAAGTTCCCGTTTTCCAAACTCAAGATCGACCGCAGCTTCATCCAGGCGCTGGACGAAACCCAAAGCGCTCGCGGCATTCTCCGCTCCATCGTCAAGCTCGGCCATGGCCTTGGATTAACGGTGACGGCGGAAGGCATCGAGAGCACCAAGCAACTCACCACGTTGCGAGACCTCGGCTGCGATCTGGCCCAAGGCTATTTGCTTGACCGTCCGGCACAAGTAACCGATCTCGCGGCGATCATCCTTCGCAACTTCGCCAAGGGTCTGCCCCGCAGGAGCCGGGAGCCAGCAGCACTGGAGACCAACCCGTCCCCGGGGAAGCTTGACACCGGCGCCGCATAGCGAATTTCGGTATTTCTTTCACGCCCCCAAGCGGGTAGGTTTCGCCGCCCATGCGAACTTTACCACCGCTCAAGGCGGTTTCCCATGCTTTCAATTCCGTCATCACATACCGCATGGCGGGCATAAGGATCGGCCTCCTCTGGATGGCGATCTTGTTCGTGATTGATGTCGCGGAACGGTTGCTATTCGGCACGGGTTCGGCTGAAGCGAGTTCCGCACCCGCTACGCTGGCCAGATTGCTATCGGCGGCCGTGGGATTCGTGGCGTTCTCCTCCGTGGCAGTGAATTGGCATCGCTTCATTCTGCGGGACGAGCTGCCAACCACCGCCAAGTCGCTCCGCTTGGATACGCCGGTGTTGCGTTATCTGGGCAACTCCCTGCTGGCCATTCTGGCGGGCGGCGTGCCGCTGGCCCTCATCGCCACGATCCTCGCTTTCATGCCGCGGGCCGCCATCATCGTGCTGCTGCCCGCCGCTTTGGCCGCGGGCGCTCTTATCCTGATGCTTTCGCTCAAGCTGCCCGCCGTAGCACTTGATCGCGCCGATTTCTCTTTCCGTGATGCGCTCAAATCCGCCGATGGCAATTTCTGGCAAATCGCCGCGGTTTTCCTGTTGAACGGCCTTGCCATCTTCCTGCCTGCGCTGGCCCTCACTACCCTTGTGGTTCTGCTGCGGCAGACGAGCCCCGCCCTCGCCGCCGCCACAGGCCTCATCCTCAGCGTTCCCCTCAACCTGTTTCTCACGCTGTTCAGCGTCAGCGTGCTGACCTCGCTCTACGGCTTCTTCGTCGAGAAGCGCGATTTTTGAGGGCGCTAGATTTTTATCCACACTTGTGCCATATTGAATGAAAATCTTGCAAAGTGGCACCGATGGCTCGCTCAACGCAAAAAAAACATGTAAAATCAAAAAGTTCAATGAATACGGGTCCTTCGGACCCTCGACAATTATCCCTCACGTGGAAGAAGGCCCAAGCGCAAATCTTAAGTGGGAAGAGTGCCCCCCTCAAACTCAGCCAATTGTCTCGCTGGACCGCACGTTTCAGCAAAAAGGAAATGGACGCGCTCATTATCCCGAAACGCACCTTGGCACGCCGCAAAGCAAAACACGAAACACTGACGCTCGAGGAAACGGATAAGGCGTTGCGGCTTGCGCGAATTAGCGCCGAAGCGGATCGCGTGTTTGGCGACCAGGAGAAATCTTCCCGGTGGCTGCGAAAGCCCAACTCCGCGCTCTCGGGCCAGACGCCCCTTGAACTTCTAAAAAGTGAAACAGGAGCGCTCGCGGTCGGCGAACTTCTCGGTCAGATCGATCACGGCATGTTTGTTTGATGCCGGGCGATGCAGCTCTGGCGAATATCGAACCACGCTGACCTGTCAGGCACAGGCGGGCTGCGCTACTCGGCACGCTGGCACACCAAGGGCAGGCCGATTATTTATGCAGCGGAGCACCCAGCAGGCGCACTGAGTGAATTTCTTGTATATATCGATCTGGAAGACTTTCCGAAAACATTTCAACTTATCACTTTGGAGGTCGAAGACAGCGCCCAGGCCCCAGGCGTGGCGCCGCACCAGTTGCCTGCGGGTTGGATATCCGACACCGGAGCTTCACGCGCTATTGGCGACGATTGGCTCGAGCGTGGTACAAGCCTCCTTTTTCGTGTCCCATCCGTTCTAGTTCCCGGCGCCTATAATATATTGATCAATCCAAACCACCAGGACATGGACAAAGTAAGGATTGTAAAAATCGAAACCGTTCCCCTCGACGGCCGCCTGGCTCGTCGTTAATCCTCGAACGGGTCCCTCATCAGGATCGTATCTTCCCGCTCCGGCGACGTCGACAGCAAGGCCACCGGGCATTCGATCAGTTCCTCGAGATACTTCACATATTTGATCGCCTGTGCCGGAAGCTGCGCCCAACGGCGAGCACCCGCGGTCGTGCCCTCCCAGCCCTCGAAACTTTCATAAACTGGCTCGACACGTTTTTGAGCCTCCTCCGCGGCCGGGAAACGATCGAGACGCTTGCCATCGAGCCTATAACCGGTGCCAACTTTGATTTTCTTGAGGCCGTCGAGAACATCGAGCTTGGTGAGTGCGATGCCGTGGATGCCGGAGGTTTTAATAGCCTGGCGCACCAGCACCGCATCGAACCAGCCGCAGCGCCGCTTGCGCCCCGTCACCGTTCCAAACTCGAGGCCCCGGCTGCCGATATATTCGCCCACCTCGTTTTCCTGTTCGGTCGGAAACGGGCCTGACCCCACGCGCGTCGTATAGGCTTTGGCGATACCCAGCACATAGCCGATGGCCGAAGGGCCAAGTCCCGAGCCCGCCGCCGCCTGGCCAGCCACAGTGTTGGATGATGTCACATAGGGATATGTGCCATGGTCGATGTCCAGCAGGACGCCCTGCGCTCCCTCGAAAAGAATGCGCTTGCCTTCGCGCCGTGCATCATCGAGCAGCGACCACACCGCATCGGAATAGCCAAGAATCCGGGGAGCGATTTCCGAAAGCTGCGCCAGAATATCCTGAGTGCGGAGTTCCGGCTGAGACAGCCCCCGCCGCAGAGCATTGTGATGGACCAAGAGCCGGTCGATCTTGGGGCCGAGCGTAGAGAGGTCGTTGAGGTCGTTAACCCGAATGGCCCGGCGCCCGACCTTGTCTTCGTAGGCAGGCCCGATGCCCCGCCCCGTCGTGCCGATCTTGGCAGCACCCGCCGCCGTTTCTCGCATCTGGTCCAGTTCCCGGTGGAGCGGCAGGATGAGCGTTGCGTTCCCGGCAATGCGCAGATTGTCGCGCGAAACCGAAATGCCTTGCGACGCAAGCTTGTCGATTTCCGCCACCAGCGCCCATGGGTCGATGACCACGCCATTGCCGATGACCGACAGCTTGCCGGGCCTCACAATGCCCGACGGCAGCAGGGACAACTTGTAAGTAACGCCCTCGATCACCAGCGTATGTCCGGCGTTATGTCCGCCCTGGAAGCGCACCACCACATCGGCCCGTTCGGAGAGCCAATCCACCAGCTTGCCCTTGCCTTCGTCGCCCCACTGGGCGCCGACCACCGCCACATTCGCCATGGCTTATCCCTTTCAGACACACGAACGGCCCCGCGCAGGACTGCTGCCGGGGCCGTTGCGAGGACATACACGATATACGCTGTGGATCAAACCCTGGATGTCCGCCGTCGAACGCGCTCTTAAACGGGTTCGGCAACGATCCGCGCTGGATCTTTCCCGCGCGGCGTAACCAGAGCCAATGCCGCCATCATCGTCGCCAAGGACAGCCATATCCAGATCGAGTTTTGCTCGCCGAAGATGATGATCCCCCAAATCACGCCGAACAGCGTTACGACGTTTGCGGTCAAACTGCTGAATACCGGCCCTGCATGATCGATGAGATAAAAATATAACGAAAACGCGATGGCGCTGATCGCGCCAAGGCCGAAGAGCGACCATTCAAGCGCCCGCCATGGCCATCCGAAGGCCACGAAACTATCCGTTGCAAGGATGATCGGAACCATCATCAGGGATGCCGCCACAAACATGCCGCAGGTCAGCATGAAGGAATTGGCTCCTGGCGGCGCCATGAGGACAAGCACCATGTTCAAGACTGCATAACAGGCTGCTGCGGCGAAGGCCAAAAAAACCCATGGCAGTTGTGCCGGGTCGGGAAGGCTTTCACTGGGGCCAACCAGCAGCACAATGGCAACCGTCCCGAGGATCACGCCCGCCACACGGCTGAGAGCGAATTTCTCTAACCCATAGACGGCTGACATCATGAAGGTGAGAATTGGCACGATGGCGAGGGAGATCGATAGCACTCCGGCCGGCACTCGCGATGCGGCATAGAAGAAAATCACATTGGGAACCACCACGCCGATGAGCCCGGTGATAAGATAAAGGCGGATCAGCTTAGGTTTCATGGAAATGCCGCGCCTCCGCGCGGCAATGATTGCGATGAGCAGGACGGCGGCGAGCGTACCCAGCCAAAACGTAGTGCCGAGCGGATGAGCGCCGCCTGTGGCGGCAATGCGGGCCAGGGAAAAGCTTAGTCCCCAGGCCATTCCCATGACCAGCAGAATGAGCCAGGCCCAGGCCAGCTTTTTCAGGGCCGCCCGTTTGGCGTACGACACCGATACATTGAGCAAATGTGATCTCCAGCCAACGAGAACACTTTGGCACGGATCAACAACCAATGCACCAGCCTGCCCTCGTCGTCCACTGGCGGGCCGCCGTCATATTCGCCATTGCCCCCACCGGAAAACCAAAATGACAACCCTGAAAACCTGCGCTAGCATGGCGCCCCCACAGTGCGAATTGGGAGAACGCAAATGGCGCGGATCGACTGGCTGATCGAGGGCAAGTCCTACGGCAACTGCAATTGCGATTACGGCTGCCCCTGTCAGTTTGAAAGCTTGCCCACCCACGGCAACTGTGCCGGTTTCGAGGTTTTCGAAATCGAGAAGGGCCATTTCGCCGAAACCAAACTCGATGGCCTGCGCGCCGCGGTAATTTACTCTTGGCCGGGACCGATCTTCGAGGGCAAGGGTCAGCTGCAAGTCGTGATCGACGAGAAGGCCAATCCAGCCCAGCGCGAGGCTCTTAAAACCGTCTTGCACGGCGGCGAAACCGAGGAAGCCGCCAATCACTGGTGGGTCTACAGTACCATGTCGGACACGCACCACCCCACGCTCTACAAACCGATCAATCTCAAAATGGATATCGAAGCCCGCACCGCTACCGCATCCATTCCCGGCGTTCTCGAAACCGAGGGCCGGCCGATCAAGAGCCCTGCAACAGGCGATAATCACCGGGTGCGCATCGACATTCCAGGCGGCATCGAGTTCGACATCGCCGAAATTGGCAGCGCCAGCACGACCACGAAAGGCGCCATCGCCATGACGCTTGAGGACAGCTATGGTCAGTTTAACCGCCTGCGCCAGCACGGCGGCGGAGTTGTACGTTAAGAGGAGAAGATAGATGGCCCACACCGAATGGATGATCCAAGGCTCGGAAGTCGCGTCCTGCAACTGTTCTTACGGTTGTCCCTGCCAGTTCAACGCCCTACCCACCGATGGCACCTGCCGCGCGGCGATTGGTGTCGAGATCGAAAAGGGCCACCATGGCAAGGTCAAGCTCGATGGGCTGCGCATCGCTGCGACTGCCGCCTGGCCCGGCCCCATCCACATGGGCAAGGGCGAAATCCAACCAATTGTCGATGAGCGCGCGACACCCGAACAGCGCGAGGCGCTGCTCAAGATCATGTCGGGCCAGGATACGGAGCCCGGCGCCACCTTCTTCCAGGTTTTCGTTTCCATGTGCGAGAAGGTGCATCCGCCCATGTTCAAAAAGATCGAGTATTCCTCCGATCTCAAAACCTGTGTCGGCCATGTCAATGTACCGGGCGTCGTTGAAATCAAGACCGAGGCCATCCGCAATCCGGTAACCGGCAATACCCACCATGCCAAGGTCTCGCTTCGCAGCGGCTTCGAGTACCTGGATGCCGAATATTGCAGCGGTACGATCAAATCCGATGCGCCGATCAAGCTTGCCACGGCAGGCAAACACGCCCATCTCGCAAAGCTGCACATGACGGGACAAGGCCTCGTCAGGTGAGTGACGGCAGCTCCGCGCTGCCGGACCGGATATCTCAGGCGGCCCGCCAGCAACATCTGATCGTTCTGGCGGCGCTCGCGTTTGTCACTGTTCTAGGCCTCTGGACAACATTGTGGACCGGCGATCTCTTGATGTCGCCCGCGTCCGCGGGCACCGCACATTATGCCATGCTGCTCTTCATCATGTGGTGGACCATGATGCTGGCCATGATGCTGCCCTCGGCGGCGCCTGCCATTCTCACCTATGGCGCGATGACCCGGAGGTTCGCCGCGAGGGGCGCTTCGGCTGCGCCCGCTGGCATATTTGTGCTGGGCTATGCCGTTATCTGGACCGCCTTTAGCGCCGCCGCCACTGCGCTGCAGCTCTTCCTTCACTATCTGGTCCCGCTGACCGGCATGATGGCGGTCACAAGCTCTCTCCTCGGCGCAAGTCTTTTGATCGCGGCGGGCCTCTATCAGATGTCGCCGCTCAAATATGCCTGCCTGCACAAATGCCAGACACCCCTCATGTTCTTCGCGCGCAACTGGCGCAAAGGATGGCTAGGCGCACTCCGCATGGGCCTGTCGCACGGAGTTTATTGCCTGGGGTGCTGCTGGGTCTTGATGGGGCTGCTGTTCTACGGCGGCGTCATGGAACTCGCCTGGATCGTCGGCATCGCCATCTACGTTGCAATCGAAAAACTGATTCCTGCTGGAAACCGCCTGAGTCGCTTCGCGGGGATCCTGCTGGTGCTCTGGGGCACTTGGGAAATAAGCTCGGTCTTATAACCAGTCGAGCAGGCGCAGGTGCCCAGCAATCCTTCCCCCCTCGCGGGGGAAGGTGGCGCGTAGCGCCGGATGAGGGGGCTGCTTCAGCGAGTCAAGTGCCCGCATTTTGGACTCGCTGAACCAGCCCCCTCATCCGTCTCGCGCCTGCGGCGCGATCCACCTCCCCCCGCGAGGGGGGAAGGAAAAAGGATGTTGGGATGGTCATCACTGCGTGATCGTCCCCTGGGCGCTCGTCTTGTAGCGGCTGTGGAGCGCATAACGGCTGGCGGGATAGGTCAGCGTTGCGACGGTGACCACATGGCTCTTGCTCCAAGACCGCCGGTGCAGCGCCAGGCAGGGCTCA
>JBGTNZ010000272.1:0-7828 GCA_041742805.1 Aestuariivirga sp. | reverse complement strand
TGTGCCCTTATACAAGCGGGATATGCGGTTAGAGAAGCCCGAGGGTGAGTTAAGGCGCGGCTGGACCACGGGTGCATGCGCAACCGCGGCAGTGAAGGCGGCGTTTGCGGCGCTGAAGACCGGCCAATTCCTCGATCCCGTGACCATCACCTTGCCAAAGGGCGAAACCCCCGCCTTCGCGCTGGCGCTGGAAGGGCGGGGCGAGGGGTGGGCCCAGGCCGGCATTATCAAAGATGCCGGCGACGACCCCGATGTCACGCACGGCTGCATGGTAATCGCCACGGTGCGGGAGAAGGGCAGGGGTGTAACTTTCAAGGCCGGTGAAGGGGTGGGTACTGTGACCCGGGAAGGACTGCCTATTCCGCCGGGGGAGCCCGCCATCAATCCGGCGCCCCGCGAAATGATGCGGACGGTGATCGCCGAACTTGGCGGCGGCAATGTTGAAATTGAAATCTCAATTCCGAACGGCGAGGCGCTGGCGCAGAAAACCTGGAACCCGCGACTCGGAATCGTTGGCGGCCTGTCCATTCTCGGCACCACGGGAATCGTGCACCCCTTCTCTTGCGCCGCATGGATCGCTTCCATCCACAGCGGCGTGGATGTGGCGCGGGCCACCGGACTCACGCATGTGGCCGGTTGCACCGGGTCCACCTCGGAAGATGCGGTACGGGCGCATTACGGCCTGCCTCTTGAAGCCATGCTCGACATGGGGGATTTCGTGGGCGGTCTGCTCAAATATCTGCGCGAACATGCTGTGGCGCGGGTGACCATCGGCGGAGGTTTCGGCAAGATGGTGAAACTGGCGCAAGGGGCACTCGATCTCCATTCGGGGAGAAGCCAAGTCGATCTCGACTGGCTTGCTGGCATCGCGCCTGAGCTGCCGCGCGAGAAGGTGTTGGCCGCAAACACCGCACAGCAGGTTTTGGAAATGGCCAACGGAGTCAAGCTGGCGGACCGGGTTGCGGTTTGGGCCCTCGAGGCAGTTCGCCAGGTTTTACGTGGGGCACCTATCGCGGCGGACGTGATGATTGTGTCGCGGCAAGGCGCTATCATCGGCCATGCGCACTGAGCGCATTCTCATCCTTGGTGGAACATACGAAGCGCGGGGGCTGGCGCAGGCGCTGATCGATGCGGGCTTTCGCACAGTGACTTCGCTGGCGGGTATAACCGCTTCGCCCCATTTGCCTGCAGGTGAAGTACGACGCGGCGGTTTCGGCGGCGAGGCGGGACTTCAGAGCTATGTCGCCCTAGAAAATATTTGCGCCATCGTCGATGCAACTCATCCCTATGCAGCGCTGATTTCGAGCCAAGCCCATGGGGCGGCGCTGGCGGCGAGAGTTCCATATTTAAGAATGGAGCGTCCGCCGTGGCGCGCGGAAGACGCTGACCGCTGGATCAAAGTTGCCGATATCGCGCGCGCCGTCGCTGCATTGCCGGAAGGAGCACGTCCCTTTGTCACGATAGGCCGAAAAGAGATAGCGCGGTTTTTTTCTCGGCCCGATCTCAAAGGAGTGGCGCGTATGATTGAGTCTCCCAATGGCCCCGTGCCGAGGGGGTGGACCCTCATTCAGGCGCGGCCGCCTTTCGCCATAGAAGCTGAAAAGCAGTTGCTCGATATGCACCGCATCACCCACGTTGTTTCCAAGAACTCCGGCAGTGAATTAACCCGCGCCAAGCTTGTTGCGGCCCGAGAAAGAAAAATTCCCGTGGTGATGGTGGCGCGGCCCCATAAACCGGCGGCGCCGTCGTTTGAGGCCGTCGGAGCTCTGATCCCAGCGCTTCGCCGGATGCTTTCTCCTTGACCTCACTGCCGTTTCCGGCTTGTCTAATAGTCAGAGGGGTGGCCTGAACAAGAGCCATCCCCAGGGAGCGAACCAACGTAATCAGCGGCCAGCATATTGGGGGCAGTCGAGGTGCGCCGGGTGAGACAACCCAACGCCTTCGCATCTTCCATCGGCGGTTCCGCAAAGGTGAGAAGGAAGAAGTAATGAAACGCAAAGTTCTTTCATGGGTTCTCGGCGCCGCCGTGAGCGCTGTAGCCGCCACGGCCGCCATGGCCGGAACCCTCGACGACGTGAAGGCCAAGGGCTTCGTGCAATGTGGCGTAAACGGCGGCGGACTGATCGGCTTCGGTTTTCCTGACGAGCAGAACAACTGGACCGGCATGGATGTCGATTTTTGCCGCGCCGTTGCCGCAGCCATCTTCAACGATCCCCAGAAAGTGAAGTTTACGCCGCTCACCGCCAAGGAACGGTTCACGGCGCTGCAATCCGGTGAAATCGATATCCTGTCGCGCAATACGACCTGGTCGATGAGCCGCGATACCTCGCTGGGCCTCAAGTTCGCCGGCGTGATGTACTATGATGGCGCGGGCTTCATGGTGCGAAGCTCAATGGGCGTCGATTCGGCGCTCAAGCTTTCCGGGGCTGCCGTGTGCGTGCAGACGGGCACGACGACGGAACTCAATCTCGCCGACTATTTCAAGGCGAACAAGATGGAATATAAGGTCGTCGCCTTCGAAAAGGAAGAGGAAGTGATCGGCGCCTATGAGGATGGGCGCTGCGATGCCTACACCACGGACCAATCGGGCATTTACGCGCAACGCCTGAAGCTTTCCAAGCCGGACGATCATATCGTTCTGCCGGAGATCATCTCGAAGGAACCCTTGGGCCCGCTGGTGCGCCAGGGCGACGATGCCTGGTTCAACGTGGTGAAGTGGACCTACTACGCATTGCTGAATGCCGAAGAACTCGGCATCACCCAGGCCAATGTCGAGGAAATGAAGGGCTCGGCCAATCCGGAAATCAAGCGCGTTCTCGGCGTGGCGAACGCCGACGGCACCGCGGCGGGCTTTGGCACCGGCATCGGCGTCAGTGAAGAGTGGATCGTGCAAATCGTCAAGGGCGTCGGCAACTACGGCGAAATCTTCGAGCGCAATGTGGGTATAGCCACGCCGCTCAAGATCGTACGCGGCAAGAACGCGCTGTGGAGTGCCGGCGGCCTGCAATACGCCCCGCCAATTCGCTGATCGCAAGTTTTGGGAGTCCGGACACGTCCGGGCTCCTTTCTTATCGTGATAACATCAAGACCGGAAAACCGGCGGATGCCGCCAAGGGGCAAGGGTGATCAGGCATGACGGCCGTAAGCGATGCGTATGCGCGTCCAAAGGTCTCGTTCTGGAACGACCCAAAGATTCGTTCGATCGCCGTGCAGGTATTGCTGCTGCTCGTTGTCGGGTTTTTTGCCTATGAGATCGTCGATAACACGATCACCAACCTCACCAAACGCAATATTGCCACGGGATTTGAGTTTCTCAACAAGTCCGCCGGCTTCGATCTCATCCAGTCGCTGGTCGTATTTACAAGCGAGTCGAGCTACGGCCAGGCGCTGATCGCGGGTTTCCTGAACACCTTGCTGGTGTCGAGCATCGGCATTTTCCTCGCCACTCTCCTCGGGTTTACCATCGGGATCATGCGGCTGTCGCGAAACTGGCTGGTGAGGAGCATCGCCACGCTCTACATCGAGACGATACGCAACGTGCCGCTGCTGCTGCAGATGTTCGTCTGGTACGGCGTGGTGCTGAAGTCGCTGCCGGGTCCAAGGCAGGCCATCAATATCAGCGACATGTTTTTTCTGTCGAACCGCGGCCTCAACATGCCAGACACGATTTATGGCGAAGGCGCGTGGTTGGGACTTGCCGCATTGGCGGCGGCAATCGCCGGTGTTATTGTCCTGCGCGGCTGGGCACGCCAGCGGCAGGCCGCAACCGGACAGACCTTTCCCTATGTGCTGACGGGAATTGCGATGATCCTGGCGTTGCCGGTTCTCGGCCTGCTGGTGGCGGGCTGGCCGATCACTTTCGACTATCCGGTGCTTGGCGGCTTCAACTTCACCGGCGGCACGGTCATCATTCCGGAATTCATGGCGCTGCTCGTGGCGCTCAGCGTCTATACGGCCTCCTTCATTGCCGAGATCGTGCGGGCCGGCATCCAGGCGGTAAGCCATGGCCAGACCGAAGCGGCCAACGCCCTGGGGCTGCGGAGCGGCCCCACGACGCGGCTGGTGGTCATTCCGCAGGCCATGCGAATAATCATTCCGCCGCTAGCCAGCCAATACCTGAACCTGACAAAGAACTCTTCGCTGGCGGTGGCGATCGGCTATCCCGATCTGGTGGCGACCGGCGGCACGGTTTTGAATCAAACCGGGCAGGCCGTTGAGATCGTGATGATCTGGATGATTGTCTATCTCAGTCTCAGCCTGACCACCTCTGGCTTCATGAACTGGTTCAACGCGCGCATGCGCCTGGTCGAGCGCTGACGATGGGGAGCGCACCGAAAACATCCGCCTATTTGCGCACTGAAGAGGCGCCGTTGCTGCCGCCGCCGATCTCGATGGTTGGCATTCAGGGATGGGTTCTCGCCAATCTTTTCCCCACCATCGGAAACGGCATCGTGAGCATTGTTGCCGGCGCGTTCCTGCTGTGGATGGGCTGGGGGATACTGGACTGGGCGATATTCAGCGCGGCATGGTCCGGCGACAACCGCGAAGTTTGCGCGGCCGAGGGTGCCGGCGCGTGCTGGCCGTTCGTCCAGTCAAGGTTCGCACAGTGGATTTACGGCTTCTATCCGATCGACCAGCGCTGGCGGGTCAACATCTGTTTCATTATCGGCGCGGCGGCGCTGGTTCCGATGCTGATGCCGTCAATGCCGCACAAGAAATGGAACGCGCTTTTTCTGCTGATTGCCTATCCGCTGATAACCCTTATCCTGCTGACTGGCGGGCATTTCTCGATTACGCCCGCGGGGTTTCTCAATGCGGTTATTATTCTGGCCCTTGCCGCAACTTTCCTGCCGCTCCTTGCCTTTGGCATCGAGGAAGGTATCCAGTCCAACCGTTTCGGCCTCGGGCTTGCAGGTTTTGGCATTCTGGTCTGGCTGGCGTCTTTTGTGATCGGATCCAGCGTTTGGCATAGCGGGCTGGGCAGTTTTTCACCCGGCAGCATCGCGGCGGCTGTCTTCATCGGCGCTGGCGGCATTTTCGGCATCATTCAGTTGCGCGGAACGGGTTCGGGAGCGCAGGCCTGGCGCAATTGGCTTATCGGCTCGGCAGTGCTGCTCGGCCTGATGCTGATCCTGAAATTCGATTTCGGGCTTGAACCCGTTGAAACATCGCAATGGGGCGGATTGCTGGTTACACTGGTTGTCGCCGTCACCGGAATTGTCGCGTCCCTGCCGCTCGGCATACTGCTGGCTCTGGGGCGGCGATCCAACATGCCGATCGTCAAAACCTTCTCGGTGGTGTTCATTGAAGCCTGGCGCGGCGTTCCGCTGATTACGGTGCTGTTCATGGCCGCCGTCATGCTGCCGCTTTTCCTGCCCGAAGGCGTCAACTTCGACAAGCTGATGCGTGCTCTGATCGGCGTGGCGTTGTTTTCCTCGGCCTACATGGCGGAGGTGATACGTGGCGGCCTTCAAGCGATCCCGAGGGGGCAGTATGAGGCGGCCCAGGCGCTTGGATTGTCCTATTGGAAAATGATGAGCTTAATCGTTCTGCCGCAAGCGCTGAAAATCGTCATTCCGGGAATCGTCAACAGTTTTATCAGCCTGTTCAAGGACACCACACTGGTTTCGATTGTCGGAATTTTCGATCTTTTACAGATTGTAACGACGAGTTCCAACGATGCCAAATGGGCTTCGCCGCAGACCGGGACGACGGCCTATTTCACGGCCGCGCTGATATTCTGGATTTTCTGTTTCAGCATGTCGCGCTATTCAGTTTTCATGGAACGCCGGCTCGAAACCGGACACAGGAGATAAAAGCAGCATGGCCGCGCCCGCAAAAATGCCGAAAACCGGTGATGTTCCGGCGATCCAGATCACCAACATGAACAAATGGTTCGGACAGTTCCACGTGCTGCGGGATATTAATCTCACTGTCTACAAGGGCGAGCGCATCGTCATCTGTGGGCCTTCGGGTTCCGGCAAATCGACACTCATCCGCTGCATCAACCGGCTCGAAGAACATCAGAAGGGCGACATTCTCGTGGATGGCATAGCCCTCACCAACGATCTCAAGAAGATCGACGAGGTGCGGCGCGAAGTCGGGATGGTGTTCCAGCACTTCAATTTGTTTCCGCATCTTACGGTGCTGGAGAATCTGACACTGGCGCCGATCTGGGTGCGCAAGATGCCGAAGAAAGACGCCGAAGCAGCCGCCATGAAGTATCTTGAGCGCGTCAAAATTCCCGAGCAGGCGCTGAAATATCCGGGGCAGCTTTCGGGCGGCCAGCAGCAGCGGGTGGCAATCGCGCGGTCGCTCTGCATGAATCCGAAGATCATGCTGTTCGATGAACCGACATCGGCGCTCGATCCGGAAATGATCAAGGAAGTTCTGGAAGTGATGGTCGATCTGGCGGAGTCCGGCATGACCATGCTGTGCGTGACTCACGAAATGGGTTTCGCGCGGCAGGTCGCCAACCGCGTGATCTTCATGGATATGGGACAGATTGTCGAGCAGAACGCGCCCGAGGAATTCTTCTCCAATCCCAAGAGCGAACGCACAAAGTTGTTCCTCAGCCAGATCCTGCATTAGCTAAATGGCCAGCCACCCCGGCAAAGCCGGGGTCCATGGAAAAGCTGGATTCCGGCTTTCGCCGGAATGACCGGAGAAGGACAATTATGAAGCGGTCCCTTTTGCTTTTAAGTTTTCTCGCTGCGCTAAGCACCCACGTGACGGCGGCAACCCTCGATGATGTGAAGGCGCGGGGCAAGCTGCTGTGCGGGGTCAATCCGGGGCTGCAAGGCTTCGCCACGAAAGCAGCAGATGGAAGTTGGACAGGATTTGATGTGGATTTCTGCAGGGCCGTTGCTGCCGCGACTCTCGGCGATGCGGCGAAGGTCGAGTTCGTGCCGGTCAATGCACAAGAACGTTTCAACAAACTCAAGTCCGGCGCCATCGACCTGCTCGCGCGCAATACGACATGGACCATGGAGCGCGAGACCAAGACCGGCATTCGCTTTGTCGGGGTTTCATATCACGATGGCCAAGGCTTCATCGTCAAGAAGCTGCTCGGCGTGAACACAGCGCTCACCCTGACGGGTGCCGCCATCTGCTTTCTCTCCGGCACGACGACGCAAGCCAATGTCGAGGATTATTTCCGTGAGAAGGAGATGAGTTTCGTGCCGGTCACCTTCGACAAGATCGACGATCTTGTGAAAGCCTTCGACGAAGGCAAATGCGACACCTATACCGCCGACCTATCGCAGCTCTATGCCATCAGGTTGAAGCTTGCCAATCCCGACGACAGTATCGTGCTGCCTGATGTGATTTCAAAGGAACCTTTAGGGCCCGCCGTCCGTCAGGGCGACGAACAATGGTTCAACATCGTGCGTTGGACGCTGTTCGTGCTGATCAGCGCCGAGGAGAGCGACATTAGGGCCGCTGTCGTCGACGCTCTGAAGGCGGAAAGCAAGAAGCCCGGCGTCCGCCGCATCCTGGGGCTTGAGGGCACATTCGGCGCCGATCTCGGGCTTGACCCGGATTGGGCGGCGCGCGCGATCAAGGCTGCCGGGAACTATGGCGAAATCTTCGATCGTAATCTTGGCAAGGGCTCAACGCTCGCCATCGAGCGCGGCATCAATGGCCAGTGGAACGACGGAGGATTGCTTTATGCGCCACCAATAAGATGATTAGCGTTGACTTGTAGCTGTTTTTGTATAATTATACGTAAATGAATAAGCCAATCACCATACGCAAGGTCGGCAATTCGCTTAGTCTAACCATTTCCGATATTGCTAGGGATCTAGGCCTCGAGGAGGGAGACAAGGTG
>JBGTNZ010000271.1:0-6276 GCA_041742805.1 Aestuariivirga sp. | reverse complement strand
GGACCGCGCTATCGTCGAAGGTGGCGCCCTGTGGAGCGATGTCGATGCCGCCACCACGCCGCTTGGCCGCGCCACGCCGGGTGGGCTCATCTCGGCCACAGGCGTTGCGGGTCTCACTCTTTCCGGCGGCATCGGCTGGCTGCGCGGCAGTCACGGCCTCAGTTGCGACAATCTGATGGCCGCCGATGTCGTCACTGCGGCAGGCAAGCTCGTTCGCGCCAGTGAAACCGAAAACCCCGATCTCCTCTGGGCCTTGCGGGGCGGCGGTGGCAATTTCGGCGTGGTCACCAGTTTTGAATTCCGGCTCCATCCCATCGAACCGGAGCTCATGTTCTGTGGACCTGCATATCCTGAAGAACGCGCCAACGAAATCCTGCCCCTGTGGCGCGACTTCATGAAGACGGCGCCGGACAAATTGAGTGGCCTTGCGGAGTTCTCGACGGTGCCGGAGGATCCTTCCATTCCGGAACAGGCCTGGGGCCGCCGCGTCGTGGCCTTGGCCCACGTCTATGATGGTCCAGCCGATGAGGGCGAGCGCGTGGTGGCGCCCTTGCGCAGCTTTGGCGAAACACTGGTCGATTTCAGCGGCCGTATGCCCTATCGCACCATCCAGGCGCTCTATGACGCCTTCTTTCCCAAGGGCCGCGACCGCTGCTACTGGAAATCCACCTATCTCAAGGGTCTTGATGATGAGATCATCGGCGACATTATCAAGCGTCTCGCCGAGCGTCCCTCGGAGATGACCTTCGTTTCGATCTGGAAATTTGGCGGCGCGGTGCAACGCGTTGCCGCCGATGCCACGGCTTTCGGCGACCGCTCCATGCCCTTCATGCTGAGCCTCGATGCCATCTGGCCGAAGCCGGAAGATGATGATGCCAATATCGGCTGGGTGCGGAGCTTCTGGGACGCCATACAGCGCCATTCAACTGGACGACTCTATCTTAACTTCCCCGGCCACGGCGAAGGCGAAACTCTCGTGCGCGACGCCTTCGGGGAGAAGTCCTATAAACGGCTTCAGGGAATCAAGCGCAAATACGATCCGCAAAATCTGTTTCGCATGAACCAGAACATCGTTCCGGCATAGAGCCGCGCGGATCACTTATTAAGAAAGCCTTCCAGCACATTCACCGTGTTGACGCCGATAGCATCGATCGCATAGCGATGGCTGCCGCTGTATGCTATTTTCATGAATTCCGCCGGCGGCGCCCGAGAGTTACAGCGGCGGCGAAATCCGTCAAGGGCATCTAGTCGACCAGGATGACCTGGCTGCTTCCCGCGATGCCGACCGGCACCGGGACATCGGTCGTGCCGTAGTCTGAATTGAGCACGAGCTCAGGACCGAAGTTCAATTCAATCGTCTGCGCGATGATCGCGGTATACGCCGATTGATCGGCCACCGCCTCTTTCGCGTCGATGATGAGGCCGCCAACCGGCAGGTAGATCGTGCCGACCAACCGGCGCGCATCGTCGCTGGAAATCTGATGCTTGAGTGGCTTGGGAAGTTTGCGATCCTCAAAGATGAGCAGCCCGGCCATGGGGCCGCTGGTGGGTGCAGCCAGCGAGATATGGGTTTTCTGGTCGAACTTGATTTCCTTGGGATCAGTCCCGGTCAGGTAGAAGCCGACACCCTCGCCTGCAATCGTGGCTTCCCCGGTGATCCGGAGTTCGCCGTTCTTGATCACATAGATTCCCGGATTGAAAGTGACCCTGGCCGAGGCATCGATCTTGATTCCACCGCAGTAAACGCCGGGCTCGATGGATGTTGATACATTCTTGTCGATTTTGAATTCATGATGATCGCAGGATCCGACCGCGGGCGGCGTCCGGCTGGCCAATGGATCGTCGACTTTCGGGCAGTCGGTGATGGCGCTGGGCTGGACGGTTGCCGACCCGCTGATCGAAGTTCCACCCGCCGAACAAACGATCGAGGCCCGCAAGGTCACGCCGTCCTTGACTTCCAGGCCCTTGCTTTCGGTGGAATTTGAAAAAACGCCGCAATCGTTTCCGGTGAGGCGCGCATTCGAGTCGAGATAGACGGCCCTTTTGGCCTCTTCGAGCCCCAGCACGCAGATATTGTTGTTGCCCTCGAAGCGCGCCGTGGCGGTAACGGTGATGGGTGTCACTCCGTCCATGAACATATGCGCAAAAAACGGCGACCACCTCTCGGTAATATCGACCTTGACCGCGGTAAATTTTTCAATCACCGCGGCATGGACGGAAAACTTGGAACTGGCGAGCGAACTTTCCGTGGCGGCCGAATTACCGGTCAATGCGTAAGCCGCGAAGGACCGGGCGGCACTGGTGACTTGCTGGGTGTTGCTGCGGGCCAGCGGAATTTCACGCGCACCCGCAATCGCCGCGGCGTCGGCAGCCGATTGAAGATTGGCCTGGACCCTGACCATTACAGCGAAATCCGTGGCCACGCCGGCCGCCGTCATAAGAGCGGGAACCGCCAGGGCAAAGGAAACGGCAATCCCCCCGCGCCTATCGCGGAAAAGGCTTTGCATGCATTTTTTCAGCAGCGTTGTCATCGAGGCTTCCTCGCACATGAGGCTACGTCCACCCCTGCAAGGCTTTGCTAAAAAATTCATTCAAATTTGAATGATCAAGCGCGAATCGCCACCGCCCCGTCCTGATGCCGGAACGGCAGCCACATCGCCACCAGCATGCCTTGACCGGGTGCTGTCTGGAACAGCAATTCCCCGCCATGGGCCTCCGCTATGGATTTGGCGATGGGCAGGCCAAGGCCGAGGCCCTCCACGGGACGGCCATAGCTCATATCGTCCTGCACGAAGGGCTGCAGGCAATCACGCAGTTTCGCGGCACTCAACCCCGGCCCGTGATCGCGCACCGCGATAACGGTTGAGCCATCTTCCTTGCCATGGGCGTGGATTTCAACGGTGCCGCCGGGCGATGAGAACTTGATGGCGTTGTCGATGAGCTTGTGCAGCGCCTGACGCAGCAAACGCGGATCGCCGATGGTCCGGAGGTTTTCGTCCGGCTGGAGCGTCACCAGATTGATCTCGCGGGCTTTGGCCTTGGCCTTCAAGCCAACCAGGCTGTCATCGACGATGTCCTGGACAGGGATCGAAACAATTTGCCGCCGCGAGGGTCCCGAAAGCGCGTTGGACAGGAGCAGGATGTCGCTGATGATAGCGTTCAATCGTTGCGCCGCGCCGACCACATGCTCAAGCTGTTCGATTTGGGACGGCTCCACTTTTCCCCTGAGTGCTTCGCTGAGCACGCCGGTGAGCCCGATGAGCGCCGTAAGCGGTGTCTTGAGCTCGTGGCTGAGGACGTGGAATAGCCCATTTTTCATTTTGCTCGCCATCACCGCCTCGACCTGCGCCTGCCGGAGTGCCCTCTCGATTTCGCCGTGGCGCATCACGAAGAGCGCATGGTGGGCGAACTGCGGCCAGTTCATGGGCTTGGTGATGAAAGAGGAGGCGCCCAGCTCATAGGCCTTTTCGACGGAACCCTTATCGTTGAAGCCGGTGGCGACGATGACCGGCAGATCGACGGAGCGCGGGTGCTGGCGAATGTGACGCAATAAATCGAAGCCGTTGAGCTTCGGCATGCTGATGTCGACGACGGCGAGATCGAAATCTTCCCGGCCGGTGAGTTCGCGGCCGGCCTCGCCATTGTCGGCCTGGGCGACATCGAAACCCACCGCTTCCAATTGCTCGCGCATGACCTCCCGGAGAATTGGGTCATCGTCCACCACCAGCGCCCGTTTACGTGCCGGTGCAATGTTCGTTTTCTCGCGTGGTTCGACTGTCATGAATGGGCCGCCATGAGGCTTGGGACTATGTCGTCATGGGGTTAACGGGCCATAAAGGTCGGCCCTTTCAGCCGAATCTTAACAACTGACGGTTAAATCTCCGCTCCATGTCGCAGAAGGACACCGAGCGTCCGGCCATCCGTGCCCGGAGCAGCATTGGCCGCCGGATCACGGTTCTTGTGGCGGTGGCGGTGCTGCTGTCGGTCTTTCTCGCCACCAGCGTGTTCTTCTTCATCCAGGCCAAAAGCAGTATCGAGGCAAGGCGGAGCCAGCTGGAAGCGACAGCCTATGTGTTCGCTTCCGCCATTGCCGATCACGTGGCGGCGAGCGACCGGCAGGAAGCCTTCAAGGTGCTGCGCTCCATGAGCCGCATTCCCGATATTTCCTACGCCGTCGTGACCGGTGCTGACGGCAGGCAGTTAGCCTCGCTCGGCAGCACCATCATCATGGACGGCGCTACGCTCAAGGACGGAGGGGTGCTGGAGATTTTGACCAAGGCGGCGTTTCCGGTCGCCGTCGACATCATCAAGGCGGGCCAGCCCATTGGCCGCCTGACGCTGGTTGCCGATATCGGCGGCTTGCGCGATGAACTGCTGTTTGCCCTTCTCTCGACGCTGACCGTGGCCTGCCTTTCGTGTATGGCGGGCGTAGCACTGGCGAGGCGCCTGCAACGGCGCATTACCGCGCCAATTCTCACGCTTACCGAGACCATGCGCCGGGTGCGCGATACCAAAGATTATTCCGCTCAAGCTCAATCCGGTTCCGACGATGAGACCCGCGTCATGGTCGAGACCTTCAACGGCATGATCGCCGAAATCAATACAAGGGACCGTTCGCTTGAGCGCCACCGGCAGACACTGGAATCAACGGTGGCGTCACGCACCCGGGAACTCAATATCGCCAAGGAGGCAGCCGACGCGGCGAACCGGGCAAAATCGGGTTTCCTCGCCACCATGAGCCACGAAATCCGCACGCCACTGAACGGGCTCATGGTCATGGCCGAGCTTTTGGCGGCGGCCGAACTTGATCAGCGCCACCAGCGCTATGCCGAGGTGATCGTCAAATCCGGACAAAGCCTCCTCACCATCATCAACGATATCCTCGATCTCTCCAAGATCGAGGCCGGCAAGATGCAACTGGAGTCGATCGCCCTCGATCCCGCCGGAATTGCCGGCGACGTGACCAGTCTTTTCTGGGAACAGGCGTCGTCCAAAGGTCTCGACCTGGCGGTGAGGGTCGCCGCCAATGTTCCGCGCGCCATTACCGGCGATCCCGTGAGGCTCAACCAGATTCTGTCCAACCTGGTGAACAACGCGCTCAAATTCACCGAAAAAGGCCAGGTGCTGCTGACCCTGCAATATGATGGCGAGAGGCTTGCCTTTACCGTGACCGACAGTGGCATCGGGATTCACCAAAGCAAGCTTAACCATTTGTTCGATGCCTTCTCGCAGGCCGACCATTCGACCACCCGCAAGTTCGGCGGCAGCGGCCTGGGCCTTGCCATCTGCAAGCGGCTTGCTGAAGCGATGAGCGGTTCGGTTTCAGTGCGGAGCGAACCGGGCAAGGGCTCAAGTTTCACGGTTACAATACCTGTGACAGTGGTTACCGCGGCCACCCCCTCGCCGTCCCCGTTCGGATTGGGCCGGGCCGGCATGGCCATCGAGGGATTGGCGACGCAATCGGCTCTGGGCACGCAACTTGTGGCGGCGGGCTACAGGGTGGAAACAACGATTGGCGCAGCTGCGGATTTCGATGTGATTTTCGCCGCCACGTCATGGCTGCAAGATTTATTGGTGGCAAGCAGCGCCCGCCCAAAGATCGTTTGTATTTCTGGCCTCGGCGATTCGAGGGGCAATGAAGCAATAGCCTCCGGCATGGCCGACGATCTCATGACCCTGCCACTGCGCCATGCGGATATTCAAGAGATGCTGGAACGGCTGGCCCGAGGAGAGCTGCGCGGCCGCAGCCTGCTGGGCCGCAAGGCGCAAACCTCCGTGCAAGCGCGGACGTTCCCGGGGCGGAGGGTGATTGTTGCCGACGACAATGCGGTGAATCGCGAGGTCGTCATGGAAGTTCTGCGCCAGCTCGGCGTCACCGCCGAAACCTGTGTCAATGGTTTTGAAGCCGTCGACGCCTGGCGAAAGCAAAAGCCCGATTTGATCTTCATGGATTGCAGCATGCCGGAGATGGACGGCTTTGCCGCAACGCGCGAAATCCGCGCTCATGAGAAACTGGGCATCGCCAGCACGCGCACGCCGATCGTGGCATTGTCGGCCAATATTGCCGGAGCCTCGGCTGAAAGCTGGCGCGAGGCCGGCATGGATGCCTATCTCACCAAGCCCTTTACCGTGGCGGCGATCATCGCCTGTCTCGAGAACAATTTTTCTGCCCTCCCCGTGGCGCCTCCCGCCGCTGAAACGAGCGCCCCGCCTGTGCTGGATTTATCCGTTATAAATGAGCTTCGCGCCATTGGCGGCAACGGCGCGCTGTTCCGC
>JBGTNZ010000270.1:0-3064 GCA_041742805.1 Aestuariivirga sp. | reverse complement strand
GCCTTGAGCCGGTGATGGAGACTGGATGGCAGGGTCAAGCCCTGCCATGGAAAGAAGGTTTCATCTTCGCTTGTCATCAATATCCGGCGCCTTCGGGAAGCGCGATTGGAGATCGCGGTC
This sequence comes from Aestuariivirga sp., assembly GCA_041742805.1. Classification (GTDB taxonomy): domain Bacteria; phylum Pseudomonadota; class Alphaproteobacteria; order Rhizobiales; family Aestuariivirgaceae; genus Aestuariivirga. The sequence goes on along the minus strand of JBGTNZ010000270.1, from coordinate 2,944 downwards.
GGTGACGCTCATGTGGTTGCGAGTGTATTGCTCGCTGGCGTCGCGGAGCGGCTGGAAATCCCAGGGGAAATGGTGACCCCGTTTCAGCGCCTCAAACATCATCAAGCGTGACTGCTGGCTGCGCAGCACTTCGGCGTTGATGCGCGCGATGTCGAACTTTGCTTCGACCTCTTTGCGGTATTGCATGGCCAGCGGGTGTTTGGCCGCGAGATTGTTCGTCTCATCAGGATCGTCGGTGAGATTGAAAAGTTGATCGGGGTCGGCGGGCGTGTGGATGAATTTCCATGGACCGCGGCGCAGCATATACATGGGTGCCACCGCGCCTTCCGCCAGATACTCGCCCCATGCCGTGGCGTTGGCGTTTTCCGACGCTCCCGTAAGCAGGGGATGGAGCGTGCGGCCATCGACTTCGCGTGCGAGGTCCGCCTTGCCGCCGTGACCGATATCGGAAATTGTCGGCAAGAGATCCGCCAGCGAGACCGGTTCTTTCACACGGCGCTGGGCAAAGTTTTTCGGCGACCAGACCACGAGCGGTACGTGGGACGATGGTTCGAGGTAGGACATTTTATACCAGAGGCCCCGCTCGCCAAGAAAATCGCCATGGTCGGACGTGAAGACGATCACCGTGTCTTCGAGCTTTCCGGTGGCTTCCAGTGCTGCGATCATCTGGCCGATAAGATCGTCAACGTAGCTGATGTTGGCGTAGTAACCATGCCGGGCGGCGCGGAGATCGGCTTCCGTCACCCTATAGTCGGCCATGGCGGCTACATCGTAAAGCCGCTGACTATGCGGATCGAGATCGCCACGCTCCATGCGCGCGACTTTCGGCAAGTCGATGTCTTGATCGCGATAAAGATTCCAGAATTTCGCCCGCGACGCGTAGGGGTCATGCGGATGGGTGAACGACGCCATGAGGCAGAAGGGTTTGTCGCTATCGAAGCGGGCATAGTCGTAGATCTTGCGGACAGCGAGGAAGGCCACCTCGTCGTCGAATTCAAGCTGGTTGGTGATCTCGGCGATGCCCGGTTGCAACACACTGCTCATGTTGTGATACCACCAGTCGATGCGCTCCTGCTTCAGCCGCCAATCGGGCGTCCAGCCGAAGTCGGCTGGATAGATGTCGGTGGTGAGACGCTCTTCGAGTCCGTGCAACTGGTCGGGGCCGACAAAATGCATCTTGCCTGAGAGGCACGTCTTGTAGCCGGCGAGCCGCAGATAATGCGCCCAGGTGGGGATCGAGGAGGGAAACTCGGCGGCGTTGTCGTAGACACCCGTGCGCGAGGGCAGGAGGCCGTTCATTACGGTGGCCCGCGCCGGAGAACACAAGGGGCTGGTCGAATAGCAATTTTCAAAGACGACGCCTTCGGCGGCAAGCCTCGACAGGTTCGGTGTGTTGACGAGTCGGTGCCCGTGGAACGGCAGGAACTGGGCCGCCAGTTGATCGGCCATGACGAAGAGGATGTTGGGCTTTGCCGGGCTCATGGGGGCGCTCTATATCTTCGCGGGATGAAAACCATCCTGCTGGCGGCCATCCGCTTCTACCAACTTACACTATCCGGCGTTATCGGCCGGCGTTGCCGCTATTTACCGACCTGTTCGGAGTATGCCAGCGACGCCGTTGCAAGGCATGGGGCATGGCGGGGAGGGCTGCTGGCGATTTCGCGCCTGTCGCGCTGCCGTCCGGGCGGCGGCGAGGGATTCGATCCGGCTCCCGAATTGTATGAAGGGCCCATCTGGCGCACAAAAAAAGGGGCCCTGAGGGACCCCTGATCTTGCGCTGTGTGGAATTTATAAATTGAAATTGTAGGTGAGGGCAGCCCGGATAATGTGCATATCCTCGATGTCCATATCCACTTCTCCCGCCGGCAAAAGGTCATAAGTTTCTTCGCCGAATGAGGCATAAAGATACTCAATCCTGCCGGTGAAGCTTTCGTTGAAGGCATGTTCCATGCCGCCGCCTACCGTCCAGCCCCAATGGGTGGCATCATCCTTCTCGTTTAACACATAGGCATCAAAGGTAGCGTCCGCCATCGCCACGCCGCCGGTGGCGTAGATCATCGTATCGTCCATGGCAAAGCCAAGGCGGGCGCGAAGCGTGGCAACGCTGTCGATGGTGTAATCTGTTTCATCAAGGATGTTTTGGGCGGTTTCACCGAAGCCCCAGCCCCAGTCGCCTTCGACACCGAAGACGAGGCTGTCCGACTGCCATTGGGCGCCGGCAAGAGCGCCAAAAATGCCGGAGGCGCCACCGAATTCCGGATCGTCGCCACCGACGGGGAGATAGGGGGTTTCGACAAACACCAGGCCTGCAAAGGCCCCCACATAAATGCCCGACCAGTCATAGATCGGAGCGAAATCAATGTCGGCGGCCATGACGGGAGAGCCTGTCATGGTGATGGCAAGTGCGGAGGTAAGACCAAGCAGAAGTTTTTTCATGTGTGTACCCAGAACCCGGTGTTTGCGTTGCAGTTCGAGGGTCAACATGAAGCGCTAAGGTTAATGCCGGGTTAGCGGGACATGGGCCGGAGCCTAAAATCAGCCGTCTTGACCTCAGCCGGGGTGATCGGTATCAGCCCTTCAAGTCTTTGATAGGATTGCTTACCCGCATTTGTGCGCGGGAGTGAGCGGGAGGATTTGATGATTACCTTGACGTTCCCGGATGGCGCCACGCGCCAGGTTGTAGCCGGGGTCACCGCCGCTGAGGTCGCGGCCTCCATTTCCAAATCGCTTGAAAAGAAGGCCGTGGCCGCCGTGGTGAACGGCAGCCTCGCCGACCTCGCCGATCCGATTACCGCGGATGCGAGCTTGCGCATTATAACCCGCGATGATGAGGCGGCGCTGGAACTCATTCGCCACGACTGCGCGCATGTTCTGGCGGAAGCCGTGCAGGAGCTGTTTCCCGGCACGCAGGTGACGATCGGCCCGGTCATCGAGAACGGCTTTT